>DASZUP010000722.1:0-6822 GCA_035547635.1 Pirellulales bacterium | reverse complement strand
GTCCGATCCGGTATCGTTGTACCCGGCGGTGACGCCGGCGCCGGCGTCGCCCGTTACGTTCAGCGAGTCGAATCCCAGACCGCCCGCGAAAGTGATGGCCGCCGAAATGAGTCCGCCGCCGTTATCGACGCTCAGCGTGTTGTCGCCGTCCGAGCCGTCGATGACCAGGCTTGCCAGCGTGCCGCTGTACGTGATCGGCGATGCGCCGTCGCGGGCGATGCTGGTCGCATTAAGCGAGTAATTGTTGGCGCCCGATCCGCCGGCATCGCTGACGGTCAGCGTGGCGCCGCTCGTCGAGGTGCTGAAGTTCATCCCTTGCGGCAGGCTGGCGCCGCCCGTGTAATCGACCAGCAGCGAGCCGCCGGTCACCGTAGGAGTCGTCGAGGCGCTGACGGCCGCCGCAATCGAAGTCGTTCCCGCCGCGTTGAGCGAGAGGGCGCCGCTTGTGGTCAGGTCGTAATCGACATTAATATCGCCGCCGGACTTCAAGTTCAAATCGCTGTAGCCGGCGTGGGTCGTGACGGGAGCGGTGATTACGATGCTTCCCGGATTATCGCTGCGACCAATGGTGACAGAACTGGCTGTGATCTGGTCCAACTCGGCGCCGCTGATTCCCAGGTCTCCGGCGGTGGCGCCAATGCCAAGATCGACGTCTCGCGACGTTGTGCTGCCTTGTCGCAACGTCACGGCCTTGCCGGGCGCTTTGATAGCGGCGTTGATCGCCATGTCGTCCGCGCTCAGGATGACGTCCCCGGAGTTTCCTGCTTGAGTCATGTCAATGGCATTGCTGACAGTCAGCAGATCGCCCGTACCCAGCAGCGTCAGCGAGACGGCCCCGCTGTACAGTGAGCCCAGGCCGTGGAAGCCGATGGATGGTTCGACGTCGGCCACGGTCAGGCTGGTTGAATCGACAAAGCTGATGTAGCCGCTGGCGACGCCCGAAATCTGCGACACCGCATTGCCTGGATCGGTCAGGTTGACCACTCCCGCGGCAAACACGTAAAGGTTCGAAACGGTGAGCGAGGCGCCGCTGTTCTGGCTGATGGTCGCGCTCACGCCGCTATTGGTGAGCAGCGATAGGGTGTTCCAGCCGGCGCCGGCGTCGGTGATGGACGATGAAAGGGTGATATTGGTGTTCACGCCGCCTGTGGTGCCGATGCGCAGGATGCCGGCGGTGACCTGGGCCAATTCGGCGTTGGTCAGGCCAAGCGTGCCGGGGGCGTCGGCGCCGCCGAGGTCGATAGTCGTGTTATTCGTTTTGGGCTGCAACGCGACGATGTGGCTGCCCGCGTCGATCACGCCTTGGATATTCATCTGGTCGGCGGCGACGGTGATATTGGCGCCACTCGAGTTGACGCTTGCTCCCGCAGCGTCGTTAAAACCTGCCGCGGTCAGCGAAATGGCGCCGTTCGTCGTCGCGAGATTCGCACCGGCGTTGACGACGATGCTCGTGTCGACGTTCGCGTTCATGCTGAAAGCGCCGAACGACGATACCCCGTTGAACGCCAGAGCAGTCGCGGCGGGCGAATCGTGCAGGTCGATCGTGAAATTCGCCGCGTAGGCGTTGGCGCCGCTGTCGTTGAAGGCCACCGCCGTGCCGCCGGCGCCGGTCTGGTTGTCCAGCGTGATCTGGGTAAAGGCCGCCTTCTGAACGGTGAGAGTCGAAGTTGTGTCGCCAGACACGTTGCCGTCGTCGGCGCCGCTCCATGTGCCGCCCGTCAACGTCAGCGTATAGGTGCTGGCGCCGGCCACAATGCCTACCGACTCGTTGGCCGCCAATGCCAAGGACAGCGTCGGGGCGCCGTCGACGAAGGTCGCCAACACGCGGCGGTCTTCCAGGCCTTCGATGCTCAGCCGTCGCCGGACCTGATGGTCGGCAAAATCGCCCCCCGCTTGAAGGAACGAAGACAGGCCACGCGCCGCCTTTTCGAGGCGCGATCGACGATGGCTTTTGCGTAGGGGCTTCGACGAACGGCGAAACGTCATGGTTGAAATCTCTGGAGGGAGGAGGACCGCTGACGGCACGGAGTGGCGAGATAGTTAAATTCGAGAGAATCTCAGTTCTCGAACGCGCCCGTCAGGATTCCGAAACTACCGATTGCACAAAATGGGCAAAGACGATAGGCGCCAGGATATTCAACGACTTGCTGGGGAGTCAACTGCACACCACCCAGTTTGCCAGGGTTGTCCGTAAGGCAAGCCTGGATGTGGCAAATGTAATGAATGAGAGACTTGGCGGGGCTACGAAGCTTTCGCCCAGCGATGGGCGGATTGGCTACGAATGAGACGCGATTCATCCGAGCAGGAGCGAGCATTAGGCGATAATGCGCGCCCGCGCGTGGGCCACTTATAGGGGGGCGCTTCGCCGGGGTGCGACTGCAACGCGGAACGGGATTTTGCTAGGCTGGAGCCGCCAGGGATCCGGATTGATTCGGGCATGTTCAACACGGAACTGGGCAGGATCGGCGCGAGACGCGACAGGAAGGATGTGGTGCAAGACGCGGAACGCGGGAACGTGACGGCGGATGGGTTATGCGACGCGCACGCGCGCCGTCGATCGCTCATTCTGCGCGGGCGGTTGCCGCCCTTCCGGCAGCATCCGCTGTTTCCGGGCGGCCATGCCCAGACGCTGGCCGGGGTCTTCCTGCCAGGGCGGAACTATCTCTACGGCGCGGCGCAGCACCGGGTGCGGTTAAGCGACGGCGACGAGATCGTCCTGCACGACGATTGCCCGGATGAATGGCGGCCGGGCATGCGCACGGCGCTGTTGATTCATGGCCTGGCCGGCTGCCACTTGAGTTCGTACATGCAGCGGGTCGCCGCCAAGCTCGCAGCACTCGGACTGCGAGTCTTTCGCATGGACTTGCGCGGATGCGGCGCCGGGTTTGGCCTGGCGAGGCTCCCGTATCACAGCGGCCGCTCGGAAGACGCCGCCGCGGCGCTGGAGGAGATTGCGCAGCGGTGCCCCGCTTCGTCGACGACGCTGGTCGGCTTTTCGCTGGGGGGCAACATCACTCTCAAGCTGTTGGGCGAGCTTGGCGAACAAACGTGCGGCGGTCTGGATAGCGCCGTGGCGATTTGCCCGCCAATCGATTTGCAAGCCGCCATCGAAAGGATCGCGCTGCCGCTGAACCGGCTTTACGATCGCCATTTCATCAAATTGCTGCTGCAACAAGCCCGCGAGCGGCAACGCGTGCTGCCTGATGCGCCGCCGGTGAACTTCGCACGTCCGCCGCGCGGCTTGTGGGAGTTCGACGATGGTTACACAGCGCCGGTGTCAGGTTTTGGCGATGCCGCCAACTACTATCGGCAGGCGAGCTCGGCCCGGCTGATTCCGAACATCCGGCGGCCGACGCTGGTCATTGCCTCGCGCGACGATCCGCTGGTGCCGTGGCGCCCGTTTCTTGGCGTGGAAACGCCCGATTGCGTGCAAGTCGAAATTACCGAGCGCGGCGGGCACCTGGGCTATGTGGCCCGGGCTGGAGCGGATCCGGATCGCCGCTGGCTCGATTGGCGGATTGTGGAATGGATCGCGGAGTTTGAGGCCGCATAGCGAACGAGCGCAAGTATGCCGGGTCCTCGGCGCCATTTCCTAAAACGCCAACGCCGCCTCTCGGAAGTCGTGAGACTACCGGGCGCCTTGCGCAGACTGTCTGAGAACGTGCGCCGAAAATGCGAAAGCCGATGCCGGAAGTCTTTACGCGCCTCTGCTACGGTTGCAATTTCGTTTTCCCGTCGCGTCGTTGGTCACGCCGCGCGGCGCAGCGGTTCAGCCGACGAGTCGAAGTTGATCAGCTCGCGGATGGCGTACGGCTGCTTATCCTGGCTCTCATAATAGGTCCGCACGCAGACTTCGCCCAGCATGCCGAGCACAAAGAACTGCAACCCGGCGAGCCAGGAGAAAGCGGTCAGCATCAGCAGCGGGTTGCCGGTCATGTCAACGCCGCCCCAGAGCTTCATGCCCAGCGTGGCCGCGCCGGCCAGACCGCCCAGCAACATGCTGGCCAGGCCGATGCCGCCGAACAGCTTCATCGGGCTGGTCAGGTACTGGATCATGTATTTGACCGTGATCAGATCCAGGATTACGCGGAAGGTGCGCGAGATGCCATACTTCGTCGTTCCGAAGCGGCGCGGGTGATGGCGCGTGACGACTTCCACGCAGCGGGCGCCGCGCCAATGGGCCAGGATGGGAATGAAGCGGTGCATCTCGCCGTAGAGCTGTAAATCCTGGGCCACTTCGCGGCGCATGGCTTTCAGCGTGCAGCCCAAGTCGTGTACCGGAAAACCGGTGGTCTTGGAGATCAGCCAGTTGGCGATCTTCGAGGGCAGCTTGCGGTTGACGAAGGCGTCTTGCCGGTGCTTGCGCCAGCCATGCACCAGGTCGAAACCTTCGTCCAGCTTGGCCAACAAAAGCGGAATATCGGCCGGTTCGTTCTGCAAATCCGCGTCGAGCGTGACGATCACGTCGCCCGTTGCCAGGTGCAAGCCGGCGTTCATGGCCGCGGTCTGTCCGAAGTTGCGGCGGAAGCGGATCACCTTGACCGCCGGATCGCGCGAAGCCAGCGCATCAAGCTCGCGGCTGGAGCCGTCGGTCGAGCCGTCGTCGACCAGCACGATTTCATATGGACGGCCGAGCGTCTTGAGCGTATCCGTCAAAGCCTGATGCAATAGCGGGATATTCTCACGCTCGTTGTACACGGGAACGACGATCGAAACGGTCATGCTAGACGCCTTGGTTCCAGGATCAACTCTGCACTACGCAGCCTACCGGGCGCTGCTTGAAGTCGATTGCGCCAACCTTTCCGGGCGGCCGAGTACGACTAACTCTTTGCCGTATCGCAAGAAGCGAGGCTGACGAGTGATTTCTTTGACATCCGCCGGAAGAACCGCCTTCAAACCATCGACGCATTCCGCGCGCGTGATCAGATAAGCATGGTCGTTGGAGGCGAAGAACTGCTCTACCTCCTGATCCGCGTAGAACTGTGCCACGCGTTGCTGGGCGTAGAACACCAGGCTGGGCGCGTTGTAATCGAAAGCGGCGAGTTGTACCGCAGCAGGATCGGTCTGCCGAATCAGAGAGATCAGCGGCTCGCTGTTCTGATGCCGGCTGGCCCGCACTGCGGCAACGCCGAACAGGCTGACGACGAAGGCCACCGCGGTCGCTGCGAAGGCGACGGCCGCATAGCGCGGTTGCCGACGGACCGCCCAAACGAGCGATAATACGCCGCCGACCAGCAGCGAAACGCCCACCAGCCCCAACGCGCCCTCGCCCGGCAGGACGTACGGCGCCGCCAACGGCAGCGCCGTCATAAAGCCGGCCCCGACGAATGCCGCGCCCCCTAGAGCTGAATAAAGCATCCAGCGGCTTACGCTCTGCGGATGGGACAGCCAATGATCGATGAATACGCCGGTCATCAGCGCCAAAGCCGGGTAGGCCGGCAGCACGTAGCTGGGCAGTTTGGTGCGAGCCAGGGAGAAGAACGCGAGATAGAAGCCCGCCCAGCAGGCGACGAACAAGTAGGATGCCCAATCCGCCCGCGAACGGATGCGCCGGACAAGTTCAATCAGGCTCGGCAGCAAGAACATCGACCAGGGAAAGAAGCCGATGATGATTGCCGGCAGATAATAAATGATCGGGCCGCGGTGCCCTTCCATTGGCTTGAGGAAGCGGCCCACGTTGTGCGTACCCAGGAAGCCGGCCGGCCAGTCCCAGTCGGTTCGCAAGCCGACCAGCAAGTACCAAGGCAGGGCCACAGCTCCGACGATCAAAATGGCCGTCAGCGGCCGCATGTTCCAGAAGACCTTCCAAACGGCCACAGGGGAAAACCGCCGCACGAGCGAGCGCAAGAAGCTCGTTCGTTGTTGCGATGAGTTTTCCGCCGCATAGCGAGCGCAGAGCAGGTACAACGCCATCACGCCGCCGGGCAATGCGATGGCGACGGGCCCCTTGGCCAAGACGCCAAGGCCCATCGCCGCATAGATCGGCGCCCACGAGCGCCAGGTTTTCGGCAGAAAGTCGTGCAGTCGATTGGCGCCGGCAAGCGTCGGGCTGGCGCCCCACGTCGCCCGCACAAACGCGAGCATGGTGAGCGTGGTGCAGAAAATAAGCGACGAGTCAGGAGTCGCTGCGCGCCCCGCCACCACGAACATCAGGCAACTGGCCATCGCCAGGCCGGCCCACAATCCGACCTGCGGGCGAATTAGCAGTCGCCCCAAATGATACGTCGCCAGCGATGTCCCCACGGCCATTACGGCGGACCAGAACCGAGCGGCGAACTCGTTGACGCCGAACGTCTTGTAGGCAGAGATCATCAGCCAGTACAGCAGCACGGGCTTGTCATACCGAAGTTGTTCATTAAACGTGGGTACGACCCAATCGCCGCGCTCCAGCATTTCGCGGGCGCATTCGGCGTTTTTCGGTTCGTCCTCGTCCCACAGACGCGGACCGCCCAGGTTGGTGAAAAAGACCAGAGCGGCGGCGAGAAGAATCCAAGTTTGATGTCGGATAATGGCGGGCATTCGCATTCCAACTGGATGTAAGACGTCGTCCTGGCGGCTCCCGGACGATGGCGGCTGAAAATTGCTTCAGTCCGGGGGGCGGCACGGAAGGCGCGGCAGTCTATCGGGCGCACGTCGATCCGGGCAACAGCAGTTCGCGGAGAGCCTTCGCAGTCTGAGGACCCAGGGGCGCCGATTCCGGATGCAAACCGGCAGAACCGAGTTAGTCAGAAATGTCGTTCCGCGTTATACTCCTGCTCTCAATCGGTAAGGGCGGCCGCGATGGAAAAGCCGTGATGGCATGGCCCGCACGGTTTGCCGGTC
>DASZUP010000721.1:0-8226 GCA_035547635.1 Pirellulales bacterium | reverse complement strand
CTTGCCGGCGGTTTTTCATTTCTTCGCAGCTTGGCGTGCGCAAGCCGGCACGCGAGTTCTTCTCCGCGATCGAAGCGCGCTTAAAGCTACCGCCCGAACGATTGTTGCTCGCGGGCGATGATCTGACGAACGATTACGAAGGGGCCCGCGCCGCCGGCTGGCAACGCGTGCTGATCGATCCTGGCGAGCGGTGCGCCGTCGAACATCGCATCCGTTCGTTGCGCGAACTGCCTGAGTGGATTCAGTGAGTGATAGGACGCAAACTGTTTGTCGCCCCAGGGGTGAACGTCGCCGTCTTTACTTTCTGGCAGCGACGGAGACGGGCGATTCGCCGTGTTGCAGCCGGCTGTCGATATCGAACAGGATCGGAACAATGTCCGCAACGGACTCGATCGTGTAGTGGGCTCCGGCCGCTTCGAGCCGAGCGGCGGCCTGCTCGCACAAGCGGCGCAGTTCGTCCTGCGGCAAGGCGTCGACTTCCGCGCGGGAAAGGCCGACGCAGTTGCCGGTGCGCGTGACGCCGATGCTCCAGCAGCCGGCATTGCGGCCCGCTTCGACGCCGACCGGCGTATCGTCGACTTTGACGATCGTCCACAGCGGATAGACGTCCAACCGTTTGGCGGCCTCGTACAACAGGTACGGCGCCGGCCGGCCGCGCGGAGCGTCTTCGACGCAGAGCACGCAATCGGGCTCGTAGCCTTGCTGCTTTGCGGCCGCCGTGACCGAGTCCATCAGCGAACGCGTGTAGCCGGTCGTTGAACCAATCTTCAGCCCCATCCGGCGGCAAGAGGCGACGGCCTCGGGAATGCCCGGTATGACGTCGCAATGCTCGCCGAGAATGCGCTGTTGGATGGGCAGGAATTCTTCATACAGCGCGTCGATGTCGCTTGCCTGGCAGGGGCGGCCATGCGCCGCTTGCCAGCCGGCTGCAATCTCGGGCATGGCCATGATCGCTGCGATATGGTCGCGCTTGGCCATCCCCATCGGCTCGCGCGCCTGCGCCACGGAGACTTCGACGTTATGGCGCCGGAAGACTTCCTGGAACACGATCGCCGGAGCGCGGCTGCCGTGATCGATGGTCGTGCCGGCCCAGTCGAAGACGACGGCGGTCAGATGCGTCAATTCCTTGGTCATCAATTCTCTCCCAACCAGCGTTTCCAGGCCCGCTCCGCCAATCCAAAGGACAGCGTCATTCCCGCCCCTCCCGTTCCGACAAACAGATGCACGCCGTCTGCGGCTGTGCCTTCAAAGACAGGCAACTCCGGGTGCTTTGCATAAACTCCGTGCCAGCGCTGGCAAATGGTCCAGTCGCACAACTGGAAGACTTTACGCGCCTCGCGCAGGATGAGCTCGTCGATCTCGCTCTTGTCGAACGGCGCAATCTCGTCGCCGTATTCGTGTGAGTCGCCCAGCACCACCTCGCCGTTGGCAAACTGCGAGGCCATCAGGTGAATCCCGTAGCGAGTCAGTTCCGGCGTTTCCTCGTCGATGCGAGTCTGCAGCGACTTCCAAGAAGGGCAATTGCGAAACGCCGTATAGTGCCGCAACGTCAGCCCGCTCGCCAGGTGCGGCGCCGGCCGTACTTCAAGCGGTTGCGCGACCGACCGGAGCATCTGCAGTTTACACAGCGTCAGTCCCGCCTTGCCTAACCACTCGGGAAACAGCGTTTGCAAATCGCTGCCGCTGCAGAGAACCACGCGGTCCGCTCGCCAGCAGCGCCCGTCCGACGCACGTACGAGTCCATCCTCCACGGCTATCGCCGCAGTGCGGAAGCAGCACTCCACGCCTTGCGTTTCGGCCAGCCAGGCGGCGATGCGAGCGCTGGCAATCCGCGGATCGACGCGGACTTCCGTCGGACTGTACATGCCGGCCAGCAGTCCTTCCACATTGGCCAGCGGGGCTCGCTCGGCGACTTCTGCCGCCGAGATCATGCACACGTCGTGCGTCCCCTGGCTGCAGAATTCTTCCTGTATGGCCAGTTCGTCTTGTCGATGAGCCAGGTGAATCGAGCCGCACGTCTCGGCCGTCAGGGCGCCGTGCGAATGAAGTGCGAGCCACAGCTCACGCGACCGCAAAGCGAGTGCGTGAAGTTCGCCGGCTGGCTGTCCGATGGGCCAGACCATGCCGAAGTTGCGCACCGAGGCGCCTTCGGCCGCGGCGGTGCGTTCGATCAGCAACACGCGCAGCCGGCGGCGAGCGGCCATCCACGCGTGCGCCAAGCCGACAATTCCTCCGCCGATCACGGCAACGTCAAAATGGGGCGTCATGCGGGCGAGCTCTTCAAGGCGGTTTGCATGGCGTACGTTGCGAAGTGCGAAAGCGGGGGAGTCGGCAAGCGAGGAACTTTGGCGGCGTCGTCCCAGCGCCGCAGCCGCGTGGCATCGGCGGCGTAAGGGCCGCGTTCGAATTCTGCAACCTCCTCAGACGACATCGGCCCGCCTTGCAAAGCGAGACTGACGAGCGAGGGCTGGCTGAGCGAGCTCATATAGCCTTCGTCCACGGCGCACAGGTAACGCTTGGCCGCCACATGCAGCCGCACGGGCTCGGCGACGCTCTGAGGAAACCACTTGCCAAGAAAGTTGCCGGCGGAATGTTCATGGCGATCGTCGACACCAGCTTCCGGCGCGTCGTCGGGCAGATCGTGCAACAAGTGCCCGACGTCGTGCAACAGCGCCGCCACGATCAACTCCGGCGGCGCTTGTTCCTGCTCGGCGAGCAATGCCGCTTGCAAAGCGTGCTCCAGTTGCGTGACGGCTTCGCCGCCGTATTGCGAATCGCCGCGTTGTTCCAGGAGTTCGATAATGGTTTTGACGTCAGGCATGGCGATTCCTCTCACGAACGAACGGCGACGCGGAACGGCCGATCCCGAACGGCCGTTTCGATGGCGGCGTTCACTTCGGCCAGCGGATAGGAGAATTCGACCATCTTGGCGAATGGATAGGCTGAGCCAAACTGTGTAAGAAACGCGACGGCCGACTGCAGATCCTCAGCGCGGTAGTTATGCACGCCGTGCACCGACAGCCAGCGGCGTACGACATTTTCCGGATCGATGGCGGTCGGTCGCGACTTCATTACGCTGCCCGCCAGCACAATGTGCGCTCCGACGTCGCCCAGGCGTAAGGCCGCCTCGACCGCGTCCGGCGAACCTGACAATTCCAGCACGATATCGAACAGCTCCGTCGGACAAGCGTCGTGGACTCGCCGGCGCAGTTCCTCTGGTTCTGCACTCCATTCGATCTGGCTGTCTGCTCCGAACCGAAGCGCTCGCTCCAGCCGCCGCGCGCTAACGTCGCAGACGGCGACCGTGGCGGCGCCGCGGGAACGAGCCATTGCAGCGGCGGTCAGCCCCAGCATGCCCGCGCCAAGAATCAAGACGTTGCGGCCTGCGGTCGGCCCGGCGGTCCGCAGCGCGGCGGCGACCGTCGCCGTGGCGCAATTAACCGGGCACATCACTTCGGCCGGCGCCTCAGGGGCGATGCGGACGGCCGAAGAGCCGCGGCGCAAGAGCATGAACTCGGCCAGCCCGCCGCTCAAAGCCTGGCGGCCTTCGGCCAGTTCGTGCCCATACTTGGCCAGCGTGCGGCACTTTTGCGGCAAGCCGCTTTGGCAGCGATCGCAGGCGCCGCAGGAGATGGCTGCGGACCATGTGGTGCGGTCTCCCGGCTGCAGCGGCTTGCCAGTGACGTCGCACGGCGCCGGATCGCCGACGGAGTCGATTACGCCCAGTGCTTCATGCCCCAAGATCGACGGGGTCGGTTCCTGACGCGCTCCGCCGATCGTGTGCAGGTCGCTCCCGCAGATCGTACAGCACTGGACGCGGACCAGGGCTTCGCCCGGCTCGAGCGCAGGCAACTCAAAGCTGCGCAGTTCCAGCGGACAGCCGGCGCCGACGAACACGGCGGCCTGACAGGTCCGGGAACGTTCTTTCACGGGAGGACTATTCATTCAATCCGTTCGTTGCCATCTTGCCCGTCGCCTATCTGCTCCCGCACCCAACAAAATCTCTTCGCTTGCGGCAGATCACTCTGCGGGCGCAAACTCCTCGATCGGAGGCGCCTCCACGGGAGCCGCGGCTTGCACTTCGCCAGGCAGGATTTTCTCGAAGTAAAAGATCGCCGCCAGCAGCGCGACGATCGACAGCGCCGACACGATCAGCGCGGTCCACAGGAAAAACGGCAGCACGTCCGTCGGCGAGCTGCTGGTCGTCTTAAGCACAATCACCACGGCGTAACCGAGGTAGCCCAGCGCATCAGCCAGGTACATGAGGAACCCCAAATTGCACGGACGTTTGGCAGCGGCAATCAGCCGTTCAAAGATCGTGGTGTGAAACGCTACGTAGGGCACGTACAACCCGACGCCGCAGGCCGTCATGAATACAAACGGCGAGACTCGGCCGCCCGCCTGTAACAGCACGGTGGCGGCCACCACCGTGAACGCGCCGCACATCAGGGCGACCGTGACGCGGATCGCCGTCAAGTTGCCGCGGATCCAGATCGCCAGCGCATTCAGCGCGGTCACGCAGACGGCAACAAGAGTCTCTGTCTGAGCGAAGACCGACGGCGTTTGGCTGACGCCCATGTCTCGCCAGATCTCCACTCCAAAATCGTCTCGAACCGTGCGGATCACGGTGATTGCCACATAGACGAACATCAGCAGCAACAACCCCGGCCAATAGGCGGCCAGGAACTGCCGGCGCTCGGTCCGGTCCATGGCCTTGCGCTGACTGCGGAGCTGATGGTCGACGGCATCCGGCGGCGGCGTAGCTTGCAGCACCCAGACGGCGGCTACCAGCGGCGGCAAGAACATCAATCCGGTCAGCATCGGCATCTGGAATTCGCTGATGCCGCAATCCTGAACCAGCCAGCGGCCCACCGACTTTACGACTCCTGAGGAGGCAATGAAGCTTGCGCACAAGGCGGCGGAGAGCGCTTCGGTCTGTCGCCGCCCCTCCAGGTATGCCAGGATCAGGCCGAAGACCATGCCCAGCGGCAGGCCGTTGACGAACAACATGACGACTTTCAGCGGCGTCGGGGCGAAGGCAAACCCGACAAGCGCGGCTTCGGCCGTGAGAATCAACCCCAGGATCGCCGCGGCGCGGTATTCGCTCCGCATTTCAGAGATCACCTTGATCCCGATGAACTTCGACAGCATGTAGCCCAACAGTTGCGAGATCACCAGCACCGCCTTGAAGTCGAAGCCGAAGACGGAGCGACCTTCAAACGTGCCGGCAGTGAACGGCTTGCGGAACGCGTACATGCAGAAGTAGGTGCAGAACGCCGCCGCAGCGGCTGCCAGCAGCCGTAAGGAACTCGAGTTAGGCGCCGGCGTCATGGGTGGGCTCGGGTAGACGATTGGCAGGTCGCGGCAGGGCACGATCGACGCGTTCGTCGGCAGGGCATGGGCGGCAAGCGGGGTTAGCAAATACCACCACAGTGCGGTTTCGATGGCCGTGAATTTACCCGGCCAGGCTTCGTCCGGCAAATCGACCGACCAGGGTGCACCGCCGCCACCCGGAGTCAGGGGGAAGTGCGAGCGGCTCATTCCGGGTAGTAACGGGCTCAGCACGCAGGATCCCGCCGTTGCGATTGCGGAGTCTCCCTCAGGCTCGATACAAGCGCCTCACCGATTTTCTGGTATCGACTGGCTGCAGCATGTCCCCCGCACCCGCCAGCGGAACGATCGCCGCGCTGCCTACTGAGGCAGCGCCGAGCGGCTGGTCGGCGCTGCAGTCGTGCGACTGCGCGTTTGCTCAAGAAATTCCTAACGCCTAACGGGGAGACGCCGTGAACTAAGGATTCCTTGGAGATTTTATTATTAATATTACATCAGAGCCTTCGTGTAACTTGATTGACATACGCGTTCACTTCTAGCTACGATCTCACTTATACATTGACCGAGTCGTCGCATCTCTATGCGCCCTATCTCGGTTGAGTACGGAACAGACTTCTGACGTCCTGGCGATTGAGGCCGCTCGGGCGTGTTTCATTCTTGAGGCAATTACTAGCAGGTCGCCCTGGCTTGTTATGTAAGATTTTGTCGTCAACGTTTCACATGCTTTCGGTTGCGTTTGGGGGAACCATGAGAAGACGAGTCGGTTTTACGCTGGTCGAGTTGCTGGTCGTCATCGCCATTATCGGCATCCTGATCGCCTTGTTGTTGCCCGCGGTGCAGGCGGCTCGCGAGGCGGCCAGGCGGAGCCAGTGCACGAATAATCTCAAGCAGCTTGGATTGGCGCTGCAAAACTATCACGACGTCGCCAGGTGCTTTCCCCCGCGTCAGACGGGCACCGTGTCCAACGGCAGCCGGATGAGCGGCTTTGTGTTGTTGCTGCCGTACATTGAAATGCGGCAGCTCTTTGATCAGGTCGTCTCGACGACGCCCAGCTTTGACGGCACGGTGACGTATCCTCCGTACGGTCCCGTGCCCTGGACTCCCCAGTATCCGCCCTGGTGTACGAACATTCCCGCGCTGGCCTGTCCCTCCGAAACCGGACTGATGCTTCCGACCCAGCCGTCTCAGCCCGCTCCCGCCGGCACGACAGGCACGTATGGTCGGACGAACTACGCTTTCTCTACCGGAGACAGCATTAGCGTGGTCAACAACAACAACGCTTACATTCGCGGAGTATTTGGCTTTAACACTCGCTGCACGATGGCGAACGTCATCGACGGCGCCAGCAACACCATTGCCTTGTCCGAACGCGTGTTCGGCACGTCGGCGCTCATGGTCAAGGGCGGCATTGCCGTGGGCGTAAGCACCGTCAACACGAATCCTGGAACGTGCCTGGCGCAGGCGACCGGCGGCAAGTACACCGGTTCGTCCGTACAAGAGGCCGGTCTTCGTTGGCAGGACGGCTACGCCACTTGGGTCAGCTTCAATACCGTGCTGCCGCCGAACAGCCCTTCCTGCTGCAATACGACGGGCACCTGCGATAACGGCACCGGCTTGTATTCCGCCAGCAGCAATCATCCGGGCGGCGTGAATGCCGCGATGCTCGACGGCTCGACCCGGTTCGTCAACGATTCGATCAGCACGGGGACGGGCGCGAATCAAGGACTCTCGTATCCGGAGCCGACTTCCGGTCCGAGCCCCTATGGCGTTTGGGGCGCGCTGGGCTCAAAGGACGGCGGAGACGCCGGAAACCAAGGGCAATAGCGGAGTCGCTGAGTTGGGCTCGGCCCCGCCAGTCTGACATGAGACACGAGCGCCAATCCACGCTTCATCAGGCGGAGCGGCGGAAAATGCGAAACCGGGCGACGGCCGGTCAAGAGTCGGCTGTCGCTCGGATTACAGGCTGGCCACGGAGTCGCCTTCGATCAGTTCAGGCTCAATGCCGATGTCCAAGTACGAGGGCGCCGCATGCGACAGCCGCCAGGCAAGTTGATCCACCGCTCGGCAGCCGATTTGGCGGGCATGGATATCAATGGTGGTCAGCTTGGGATGCACGCCCATCAATAGCGGCTGCTCGTTGTTGCAGGACATCAGGCTGATATCGCGGCCAATTTGCAGCCCGCGAGCGATTAAGGCTCGGGCGGCCATCGCGCCCACGCTGTCGTCGGGCGCAAAGATGGCTGTCGGGCGCGGCCGCTCGTCCAGAATCCGGTCGATCAAATCCTGCACCCGTTCCACGTGATCGACGGCCGGAGATGGGAACGTCCAAACGCCCTCGTCGCCCACGTACCTCGTCACCTTGGCTCCTGCATGTTCGGCGAAGAAGGCGAAGCTCGCCTGCCGCCGCAGCAAGGTCGTTTGCGTCGGCTTTGGGCTGACGAATGCCAGCCGATGATGTCCTCGCGAGACGAGATGCTCGGCCGCCAATTGCCCGATCTGCAGATCGTTCGCCTGCACCACGTCGCCTCGACAGCCGGCGGGCCGCCCCAGCATCCACACCGCCGGCAACCCGTTCAGGCGCTTGAGCAATTCCGGGTGGGCCTGTCCGATCAAGTCTCCCTGTAACGCGCCCTTTAGGATCACGCCGTCAATCCGTTTCCGCTCCAGCACATCGGGCACACGGTCAGCCCGCGGCAGGTTGGCAATCAGCAAATTGGCGTTGGCTGCGCCCACGGCGTGTTCCACCCCTTCAATGGCCGCCGCGACCACCGGCAACGTGGCCAGCGAACGATCCATGCCGAGCATCAGCAGCAGCACATTCCGTCGCTCCAGCGGATTCACATCGCTCATCGACGCCTTGCGTTGCCGCGGCGAGTAATTCAGCGTCGCAATGGC
>DASZUP010000720.1:0-12639 GCA_035547635.1 Pirellulales bacterium | reverse complement strand
CGGCCAGCTTGACCACGGCGACGAAGATTCGGCGTTGGCCTCATTTACCGAGTGGACTGTATTGGAACCTGAGCGCCCCGGCCCCTGGTTGGCGAGGGGGTTTGCGTACTGGCAACTGGGACAATTCGACAACGCGCTGGCCGATTTCAATACGGCGGTCAAGTTGGCCGGCCCGATGCTGACCAATTCGCTCGCGGCGCGGGGCGGTTTGTTGCACGCCATGCAACGCTCGAAAGAGGCCATGTCCGACTTCGGCGAGGCGTTGAAGCTCAACAAGGCCGACGGCATGATCTACCTGTTCCGCGGCCGATCGTTGTGCGCAGAGGACAAATACCAAGCGGGCCTCAAGGATTTCAAGACAGCCGTCCAATTGAACGCCAAGGATGCCGAGGCCCATCGAAACCTGGCTCTGGTGCTGGCCGCCTGCCCGCAAAGCCGCTTCCGCAACGGCAAGCGGGCGGTGCAAAGCGCTACCGACGCCTGCGAGCTGACCGAGTGGAACAGTTGGACGGCGCTGGATACCCTGGCGGCGGCTTGCGCGGAGGCGGGGGACTTCGCAGAAGCATGCCGCTGGATCCAAAAGGCCGCCGACATGACCGATGGCGCCAACCGGAAACAGTGCCTGGCCCGGCTCAAGCAGTATCAGGCCCATCAACCGTTGCGGCTCGATTGGAATTCGCTCTACGGCAGCCCGTCGGCCGCGGCGGATGCGCCGATTTCGAAATAGGCCGGCTTAATTGCGGGGGGCGCGTGCTCGAGCGTTTCCTCTGCTTACGTGCTCGCAGCGGCGCGTACTCGAGCTTCATTTCCGCCCTCGCGGCACGAAAGCCAGCGAGGTACGATTGAAGCTTCTACACGGTCGGCTGCCCATGGTCCGACTCGCCCGACAGAACTCATCAGGATCTTGTTTGCGTGCGCGATGCGCTTTCATTTCGTCAGAAGCTGAGCCTGGCGGTGATCGTCACCGTGGGCGCCGTGTTGCGTTTCGAGAGCCTGTGGCAAACGTCGTTGGCCCACTTTGATGAAGGGGTGCTGGCTTCCGGCGCCTTCGGCGTCTGGCTGCACGGTCCGTACTATTTTCAGCTCGCGCAGCCGTTGCAGTCCCCGCCATTGTTTCCCTGGCTGGTGGCGGCCGCGCACGAATTGACGCAGACCGACTGGGTCATCATGGGCAAGATGGTTTCTGCCGCGCTGGCGACGGCAACCATTCCCGCAGCGTTCCTGCTGGGCAGGCGGCTGCAAGGGCCCGGCTGGGGACTGGCCGCGGCGGCAATTCTGGCCGCCAGCGATCTGCACATCGCCTTTGCCAGAATGGCGTTGACGGATGCGCCGCTGACCTTCTGGTTTACCTGGGCCCTGTACGGTTGCGTCCGGCTGGTCGATGCGGCCGTTTCAGACGACGATCGCCGGGCAAGTCCGCCCCATGCGATCGCCCGGTTAATCGGCTGGACGCTGTTTACGGGCTTGGCTGTCGGAGCTGCCTGGAACACCAAATACAACGGCTGGATGCCGCTGGCAATCGCCTTCACGGCGCTGTCGCTCGCCATGTTGCGAGACCGGCTGTCGCCCGGTTTGCCTCGCGCCTTGCCGCTGCCGGCTGGCGCCTGGCGGAGACTGTTGGCCGCGGGCGCCGCCGCAACCCTCCTGGCCGGCCTTTGCTATTGGCCCTGGTATCGCTTCGTCGATCGCTCGTTCGCCGGCGGTTATCAGGCGGTGATGGAAAACCATCGGGCCTACTTTGGCGGTCCCGCCGCGTGGCCCGGCCGAGCATGGCGTCTGTGGGTTTCGCTCACGGCCTTTCGACATTATGGCTGGCTGCTCGCGTTAGCGGCCGGCGCGTTGCTGCTGCTTTACGTTATTGCTCGCTTTGCCAGCAAGCGCGGGCGCGCTCGTGTTGGCGCCAGGGGCGTTTTCGGGGCCGCAACGGCGCTGGCTGGATTAGCGGTCGTCGTGCCCTTGGGCGGCGACGTGGCGCTCATGCTGTTGGCCGTAGCTGCGATGGTTCCGGCGCTCGCCTTCGGTCGCTGGGAACAGATTCTGTTGGCCGTCTGGATGGGCGCCTTTGTGGTGCTCGTTCCTTTCTACCATCCTTACGCAAGGCTCCTGCTGCCCGTCCTGCCTGCGGCAATTTATCTTTCGCTTTGGTTGTGCGATTCCGGTTGGAGACTGTCCGCCATCGCCCCCGCACGCGATGGCCGCCTGGCAACGTCTATCGCTGACGCGCCAGGCAGACTGGCTCGTGCGATGGCGGCGGCCGCGGCCGTCGCCGGGCTGGCGCTGGCTTGCCTCGCGCATCCCTTCGGCCTCGTACCCTCGCGGGCATTGTGGCAGCGTTGGTCGACGCGCGACTCCTACCGGGATTTGGGGCGCCTGGTGGATGAACACACTCCCGCCGACGCGATCGTGCTGTGCCAGGGGCTGCCGCCGATGCCTCTCTACTGCCCGCGGCGCTGGCTGTCGCTGGATCAAAAGCCGTTTACCGAATTCCTGCCGCGCGTTCCCGTCAACCGGCCCTGTTATCTGGCCGTTGACGAGTGGGGCGTCTATGGCGCCGGCCACCAGGATACATTGCACGTGCTGCGGAGCGAGCGAGGCTGTCTGGAAACGGTGGCGTGGACGAGAAACGATTTGAACCTCGTGACGCTGCTCGATAACTTGTCTCCGTGGGCGGCGGCGCGCAAGCTGGAATCAAAGACCCCCGCGGACCGACTCGACGATCGCGTCCGGCAGCCCGATTTCTTGCCATCCGCCTTGCAGGAAATGGCCGACGATGTCATCGTGCTTTACCGCGTCGATCGCGACTGCCTCGGCGAACAACCCTCCCGCTAGACTGGGACCGCTAGTTTTTGTTATGGACGATAGCGCCGAAACGGAAAATCACCCTGCCGCGCTGCTTCGCGCCGAGCACGTCAGCCGGCGCTACCGCGACGGAGACGTCAACGCGTTGGCGGACGTTTCTCTGGCGATCCGCCCGGGCGAATACGTGGCGATTATCGGCCCTAGCGGTAGCGGCAAGTCGACCTTGCTGAACATGCTGGGCGCCCTGGACGAACCGACCAGCGGCGAAGTCTATTTTGAAGGGCGTCCGCTTTCGCAGTGGGGCAGCCTGGACGACTTTCGCTCGCGGAAAATCGGGTTTGTGTTCCAGTCTTTTTACCTGCTGCCCACGCTGACGGCCGTTGAAAACGTGCAGATCCCCATGTTCGAAGGCTCCCTATCGCTGGCCGAACGGGTGCGCAAGGCGACGGAATTGCTCGAGTCGGTCGGGCTTGCTCACCGCGCCGACCATCGACCCAACCAGCTTTCCGTCGGCGAGCGGCAGCGCGTGGCGATCGCCCGCGCGCTTGCCAACGGGCCGCCCCTATTGCTGGCCGACGAACCGACGGGCAATCTCGATTCGCACTCCGGCGCCGAAATCCTGAACCTCTTCGACCGGCTGCATCGCGAGCAAGGCATGACGCTGATCGTCATCACCCACAGCGGCGAGGTAGCGGACCGAGCCCAGCGCGTGATCGAAATTCGCGACGGCCGGATCGTCAGAGACAAAACCAATTCCCGCCCGGCAAGCGAGCCATGAGTGCCTCGTTCGCTTCCGTGGCGGACTGCATGCGAAGGTCGACTGAGTGCCAGGCAGTTCCGCCGCATCGGATGCGGGCGGCCCGCCACGCAGGTTTTCAAAGTTTTACTCGCCTGGAGGCGCCGCAATGCCCCCAACTCCGGACAAGGTGAAGATTCGCCCTGCGGAAGCGGCCGATGTGCCGACGATCGTCGAATTCAACCGCCGCCTGGCGCTGGAATCGGAAGCCAAGCAACTCGATGCCTCCGTGCTGACAAAAGGCGTGCAGATAGCGCTCGAGCGGCCGGAACTGTGTCGCTACTTCCTGGCGGAAACAAACGGCCAAGTCATCGGGCAGACGATGCTGACTTACGAATGGAGCGACTGGCGCGCCGGCGTCTTCTGGTGGATCCAGAGCGTCTACGTCCAGGCGGAATATCGCGGACGCGGCGTGTTTCGCGCCCTGTTTGAGCACGTCGCCGAGTTAGCCAAGGCGGCCCCGGACGTCTGCGGCCTGCGGTTGTACGTCGAACAGCACAACGCGGCGGCTGTCACCACATACCAGCGGCTAGGCATGGTTGCCAGCGGCCATCTGCTTTACGAACTCGACTGGTCAGGAGCCATCGCCGAGGCGCGCCCGAAAGACTGATGCGAGCGCCCCCGCGGGTAAAGTCGGCCGATGCGCAAAAAAAAGCGACACGGCCGATTTTTCAGATTATTGCTCCGAAAAGTTCACCATTGAAGGTTCCGCTTTTCTCGGCTTCAACCCTTGCTGATTCAGAAGACTTGCGTCTTTCGCTTCAGCTTTATCGGTCGTGTCTACTAGCATATTACCGCTGTCCACCAAGTGAGAATAGCTGGACGCGCGTTCCTCACTTTCTGGGAGGGAGCATGCGCCCGACAACATCGCATCGGCGATCCTGAGCCCCTATCCTGGGCTGCGCAAAACGGGCGAATTTGCACCCGGGATGGCCTGTGCTTTGTGTCAATTCTTGTTCCGCTCCGCCCCCGCCGGGCTTGTCCCGGAGGAGCGATGATTGATCAGCTAGAAACCGCGCCCGTCGAAGCCCCCCTTTTCCTGCTCCGCGTTTGTCCGCCGCCGTCGGCGGCGGGTAAACGCGGAGCAGGGAGGCGAGGATTCTAGCGAGGCAAGCGAGCACGCTTGGTCGATGGCGGGCGTTTCCTCTTCTCAATGCTTGACTCTCGCTCCACAGTCGGCATGATGATCTCCGGCTTGGGCGGCGACGCTTCAAGCGGCTTGCGGGAAGGGCGGTCCGCAAAGGAACCCATCGCTGTGCGACGCGACCGCAGTCCTCACGAAAGCAAAGGAACGACGTGCAACAAGTTTCGGCCTTGCCGCTGGTTTATGAGTTCAGTCGCCACTTTTCTCCTCGCTGCACGGTTCAGCCGGGCGAAACGTTGCGAGTGGAGTCGGAAGATGCGCTTTCGGGCCAGATTCGCGCAGCCGGCGACCGGCGAGACAAGCGCAAAGCCCCGTACAGCAATCCGGTGGCAGGGCCGATTTGCGTGGAAGGCGCGGAGCCAGGCCAGCAACTGGCCGTCACCATCCGCGAGATCGATTCTCGCGACGGCCAATGCGCCACCTACACCGGCGCCCCGAAACAACTGACCGAGTGGCTCGGCGCCGACGTGCCGCACGGCGCGCATGCATGTCCGATTCGCGACGGACATGTCTTTTGGAGTGATGAAATTGCGATTCCCTTCCAGCCGATGCTGGGCTGCATCGGCACGGCGCCTGACTGGGGCGTTCCTTCCACGTCGCCCGCCGGACCGCATGGCGGCAATCTCGATCTGGTGGAAGTCGCTCCGGGCAGCACGATCTACTTGCCGGTTTTGGTTCCCGGAGCGTACCTCTACCTGGGCGACGCTCACGCGGCGATGGGGCACGGGGAACTTTCCGCCACCGGCCTGGAGATGGCCGCGCAGACGACGATCACCATCGAAGTCGTGCGAGAGTCGCCACTGGCCGGCGTGCGCGTCGAATCGCCCGAGTTTCTCATGGCCGTGGCGACGCACGGCTCTCTGGAACGGGCCATCGCCGAAGCCTATGCCCGACTGATCCTGTGGATGGAAGCCGAGTACGGCTGGAACCGCTGGCGCGCCTACGATCTGCTGACGCACGTCGGGCGCATCTCGGTCGGCTATTACGGCAGCGGGACCGTGGGCGCCAAGGTCGAAAAACGCTACGTGCAAACGCCCGGATAAACCCAATCCGCCGCGTTGGCCCGGCGCCGAACCCAGGAATTGCGTCATGCTGTTTGATACCCACACGAATCTGATGTGGTATCCCGACCACCTCTCCGACGAGTTCGTGGAAACGGCGTGGGAGGCGAAGCGGGCCAAAATGAAGCTCTCGCCCGACGTCTACTTCGCCGGCAGCCAGGTCAAGTACGAGAACGCTTTCGACTCGCGCCCCGAGCAGTTGCTGGCCGCCTGCGCCGAGGCCGACAAGGTGATCGTGTTCGGCATTCAGGCGCCCTTCTGCGGCATTCGCGCCGATCAGGAATTGATCGCCGACTTCGTCGCGCAGCATTCCGACCGCTTCATCGGCTGGTGTTCGGTCGATCCGAACGACCCGGCTTGCGTCGAGCAACTGGAATACTTCGTTACCCAGCGTGGCTTTCGCGGGTTGAAGTGTTCTCCGATCTACCAGTATTGGGATCCGCAGAACCCCAAGCATCTGCCGTTGTTCAAGAAGGCCGAGTCGCTCGGCATACCGGTGAACATCCACCAGGGGACCTCATTCGTTCGTCCGGGGCCGTTGAAATACGCCAACCCGATCCAGCTTGAAGACATTGCCATCGCCTGCCCCGACTTGCGAATCGTGATCGCCCACATGGGCCATCCGTGGGAGGACGAGTGCGTGGTGCTGATCCGCAAGCATCCGAATTTGTACGCGAATGTTTCAGCGCTGCACTATCGGCCGTTGCGTCACTACCAGGCGCTGATGACCGCCATCGAATACGGCGTGGAACACAAGCTGATCCTTGGTTCTGACTTTCCCTCGGCTACGCTGGCCCAGGTGATTGCCGGGCAGCGCAAAGTGAACGATATTCTCGAAGGCACGAAGCTGCCGCGCGTGTCAGAAGAAGTGATCGAGAATATCATCTACGAGAACTGGAAGCGGTTTCTGCCGGAATACGCGTGAGAAGCGGCAAAGTGCTGCGGGAAGGCGGGGCCTTGTTTGCGGCGCCCGAAGAGAGCGGGGATTCCGCACCTGCGAGGCTCCTGCCGTGAACTATGCTTTAGCATGTTCGCATTGCTGCTTTCAGCCTGTCTTTCGGGGCAGCTCATCGAGGATTCCGGCGCTGTCGTCGTCGTCTTTTTGGGCGTCGAATGTCCCCTGTCCCGGCTGTACGCCAATCGGCTGAACGCGTGGCAAGAAAAATACCCTGACGCTCGCTTTGTGGCCGTCGACGCCAACCAGCACGATACGGCGGAAGAAGTGGCGGCGTTCGCCAAGGATTTCGGACTCCGCGTTCCGTTCGTTAATGACTTCAAGTTGGCACGGCAATGGGGCGCCACGAGAAATCCGGAAGCCTTTGTGTTGTTGAACGGTGAGATCAAGTATCGCGGCCGGATCGACGATCGCTACGCTCCGGGCCGCTCGCCGCGAGTTCAGCCATCGCGTCGCGACTTGGAAATTGCGATTGAGGAAATCCTGGCGGTCGGGAAGGCGTCAGTGTCGCGCACCGAACCGGTCGGATGTTTCATTGATCTGCCGGGAGATGATTCGGAGACGCGCGGCGTTGCGTACCCCCAAGTCGCCGGCATTTTCCACCAACGCTGCGCTGAATGCCATCGGCCTGGACAAGTCGCCCCGTTCTCCTTGCTGACCTACGCCGATGCGGCAGGCTGGACGGAAACCATTCGCGAGGTGCTGGTCCAAGAACGCATGCCGCCGTGGGGGGCCGATGCGCCGCACGGGCGTTTCGTCAACGATCGTTCGCTGACCAAACAGGAGAAAGCGTTGCTTCTCGCCTGGCTTGATGCAGGCGTTCCTGAGGGGCGGCCCGCCGATGCACCGGTCCCGCCGCGGTTTACGG
Source organism: Pirellulales bacterium (assembly GCA_035547635.1). Classification (GTDB taxonomy): domain Bacteria; phylum Planctomycetota; class Planctomycetia; order Pirellulales; family JAICIG01; genus JAICIG01. Next base: position 5,016 of record DASZUP010000720.1, on the reverse strand, counting down.
ACGGCTGGGAAATCGGCCAGCCCGACGTCGTGCTCACCATGCCGAGGCCATTCACCATTCCGGCCGAAGGCGTGATCGAGTACCAGGAATTCGTGCTCGACCCGCATTTCAGCGAAGACGCCTGGATTCAAGCAATCGAAGTGCAACCAGGAAACCGTTCGGTCGTCCATCATATCAACGTCTTTCAACGTCCGAAGAATGCGGCGCCTGACACGCTGTACATGAGCGATGCCGGCGACTTTTACCTGGGCGTTTTCTTGCCGGGTAATTCGGTGACTTCGTTTGGGCCCGGCATTGGCAAGCTCGTGCCAGCAGGCTGGGATATTGTGCTCGAGGTTCACTACGTGGCGACCGGCGCCGTCGAACGCGACCAAAGCCGGATCGGCTTGAGACGGATGGACCCGGCCGACGTTCGCTATCAGGCCGCTTCGCGGCAGTTGATCACCGCCGACTACGAAATCCCGCCTCACTCGCTTGCGACCGTTCGCGCCGAAACGACGCTCGAAGACGACTACACGCTCGCCGCCCTTTATCCGCACATGCACTTGCGCGGCAAATCGATGCTGTTTGAGGCGATCTATCCCAGAGGTGAAACGGAGACGTTGCTCGATGTTCCCCGCTACGATTTCGGCTGGCAATTCCGCTACGAGTTGGCCAAGCCCAAGCCGTTGCCCAAGGGGACCGTCCTGCGCTGCACCGCGGTCTACGATAACACGTCCGCCAATCCCAACAATCCGGATCCCGCCGTCACCGTGCGGCATGGCAGGCGCTCGACCGATGAAATGTTTCAGGCCATGTTCGACGTCTACCGGCCGGTGGCGCCGACTGCCGTCAACCGCTTCCCGCTACTGGCTGGATTTCTCATCGCGGGCCTGTTGTTACTTCGATGCAGCGGCCGCTCCAGGCGGCTGCCTCCTTGACGTCCTCGACGTGCTGTAGCGTGTCGAGACCAGGCTCCGCCAGACGTCGTTTCTGAAGTGCGATGCGAGCTAATTTGAGCGCTCTAGCGCGTGCGGCGCGTCAGCTCGCTTCTCTCATCGACGTGGGCGCCTTTTCTTGCCGTTGCGCACCCGCCGCTGCGTTCTTCAGTCTCGTCTGCGTTGCGCATCCAACTTCTGGCGTCCTAATGACTTGGGTGAATCGCGGCGGCTTGACAGAGCGATTTTAGGCCATTAGGATGCAGGCGTTGGCGGCATTTTCTTTTTTCCTTTTCCAGCAGGCCGGATTCAAGCGGCTTGGCGGCGACGCTCCGCTTAATGTCGGCCCGGGCGGTAAAGACGGGATCAGTGTGACAACGGTAGCCCGACACCCACGCTCTCCGCGACGTACGCCGCACTTGCCTGCCCAAACCATGCAGGTCTCGGCTTATGAACGCGTGGCCAGCATGCTGCTGGCGCTGCTGATCTTGATCGGCGTCGTGGTGTTCTGTTTGTTCATGGCCTGGCTGGGCAGTCGGGTGTTCTTTCCGCCGCTGAAATCGGTGCCGGTCCGCCTGGAGCAAGTCGGGGGCGGCATTGAGAGCGGCGTCGTCGGCGAGAGCATGCAATTGGACTCGCCGACTCCGCAAGACGTGGCTCAGGAGAGCGATCTGGTCGAGCCGGAATTTCAGGACACGCTGAAGACCGTGCTGGATGCCGTGGCGATCCGCGAAGCCGATCTCGACGATCCTGCGGAGACGGACCAGGAAACGAGCGACAAAGGGGGTGGGCAGCAGGAAGGCACGGGCAACGTCGCCGGCTATGGCTCGGGACCCGGGAAGCCCGGCGTGCCGCCCCACATGCGCTGGCAGATTCGCTTCGACGCGGGCAATACCATTGACGCCTATGCCAGGCAGCTCGATTTTTTTCACATTGAACTCGGCATCTTGAACAACAACCAGGTGATCTACGCCAAGAACCTCAGCAAGCCCAAGCCCGACACATATACGGGCAAGGGGGGCGCGAAGGAGCAGCGGCTTTATTTCTCGTGGCGTCAGGGCAAGCTGCGCGACGCCGATCGCGAGCTGATGCAGCGCGCCGGCGTTCCCACGGCAAACAAGATCGTGTTGCAGTTCTATCCTGACGAGACCGAGCAGCTCTTGCTTCGCTTGGAACAGGATTTCAAGGGAGTCGATGCATCGAAGATTCGCAAGACGACCTTCGCCGTGCGGCAGAAGGGCCGCGGCTATGAATTCTACGTAGTCGATCAGTTGAGCTTTTAGTTCTTATTTTCATGTCCCGATTGAGCAACGACGCATGGGCGATATAAGCGGTTTGGTGGAGTTTGCGGGCAATAGTATTTACGGGTTTCAGGCCTGTGTTGCACTGTGGGGCGCGTTCTGCGTTATCGTCGCCTGGCGCCGCCTGGCGCAGATTCGCTTCAAGAGCGAGGACGCGCAAAACGAATTCTCCGAACAGTTGGACGAATGCCTGGCGGCGGGCGATCTGGAGGCGGCTGAAGAGCTTTGCGAGACCGACGCTCGCATCGTGCCCCAATTGGTCCTGCTGGGCCTTCAGAACCGAGATTTGGGGTATGCCAAGGTCAAGCAGCTCCTGGCTGACCGCTTTCAGCGCGACGTGCTGGCGGATCTCGAGTTTCGCATCACCTGGATCGTCACCATGATCAAGAGCGCCCCGATGCTGGGTCTGCTCGGTACGGTGCTAGGCATGATGGCCGCGTTCGGCAAGCTGGCCGGCCAGCAGAAAGTCGATGCCACGCATCTCGCGGGCGACATCTCGGTGGCATTGCTAACCACGTTCGTCGGATTGTCGATCGCCATTCCGCTGAGCATGGTGCTGGCCAGCGTGCAAATTCGTCAGCGACACATGGAAGACCTGACCGGCGAAGGGCTGGCCCGCTTCCTGGAGTCGTTCCGCCCGCTGGCTGAGCCTGCTGCGGAAGGCGTTCACTAAGGCGGCTCGGCGAAAAACATTCGCAGCGCAGGGAGTAAACAGGCAGATGGCGACGCGCGATGCACGATTCGAGGACGGCGAGCAGGAGTTCCAGTTGCTTCGTCGCAAGCGTCCGCAAGAAGATACCGAGATGGACATCACGCCCATGATCGATTGTACCTTCCTGCTCCTGATCTTCTTTACCGTCACGTCGACTCCCGATGCACAAACCGCGCTAAACCTGGCCCCGGCCAAGCACGGCGTCGGCGTGAGTCAGCGAGACTCGATCATCATTTCGATTTCGGACAACGGCGAATCGGAGCCCGTTTCTATTTACCTGGCCGACGGCAAGGTAGGAGAGCCGCTCAAAGGCGCCAATGAAGATCAGGAGGCGGCGATCCGTCAGGCAATCGAAGAAGGCATGGCCGAGGGGAAACGAAGCGTGCTGATCAAAGCCGAAATGGGGGTGCTGCATCGAGATGTCTCGCGGATTGCCGCCGCCGCGGGCGGCGTCAGCGAAGAAGTCACTTTGAACCTGGCCGTGATGGAAGCCGAATAGCACCAATCTTCGCTCGCTCCGCAACCATGATCCACTTCGAATGCTATCAATGTGGAAAGAGACTGAAAGCGCCCGAAAAGTATGCGGGGCGCTCGGTGCAATGCACCGGCTGCGGCGCCGTGCAGGCCGTCCCGCAACCGCTGGCGACGACGCGTGCGATGGACCTCCCCGCCGACCTGACGCCAAGGCAGGCGGAGCCGCCCGCCTCCGCTGAAGGCGACGAACGCCTGCTGCTCAACCCGAAACAGCAACCGGTGGAGGACGGCCTGGACATGACGCCGATGGTCGACGTCACCTTCCTGCTGCTGATCTTCTTCATGGTCACGGCCGCCTTCGCGTTGCAGAAATCGATCCAGATCCCCACGCCCGATCCGAGCGAGGCCGCCTCGGAAAGCCGCACGGTGGAGGAGTTGGAACAGGACGACGACTATATCATCGTCCGCATCGACAAAGACAACACCATCTGGGTCAATGACTCGGAAGCGCCCAGCGAGCAAGAGCTGTTGGCCCAGCTCAAGGAAGCTCGCGAGGGCCCGCCAGGCACGACCGGCCAGGGCCCGAGCAAGTTGCTCGTCATGGCCAGCGGCGACGCGCGGCACGAAAAGGTCGTGATGGCCCTGGACGCCGGCACTGCCGCCGGAATCGACGACGTTCGCCTGGCCAACGGCGACGATGAACTCTAACTTTTAAACGACTCGCTCGCTTGGATCTGCTGCATGTCGAATCTCGATAGCATTCTCACCGTCATCGGCAACAGTCAACTGGTATCAGACGACGTGCTGATGGAGTTGCGGAAAAAGCTCGAGCAGTCATCGAGTCCGCCCGATCTCAGGGCCGCGGTTCGCTGGCTGGTGCAAAAGGAACACGTCACGTCCGATCAAGGCCGCCGGCTGATCGCCTCGCATTCGGCTTCTGCGGCGGGATCGGCGCCGCCGCCAGGTCCTGCCGCTGCTGCGGCGGAAGAGGAGGAAGAGCTCGAGCTGTTTCCGTTGGACAATCCGCCGCCAGCCGCGCCTCGCGCCCAGGCGCCGGCGCCGGAGGCGGATGAAGTCGACGAGGACCTGGAACTGTTTCCCATCGACGAACCGCAAGCGGCGCCGCCAGCCGGCAAGCCGACCGCGTCGACGGCGCCGCCGGCGCGTCCCGTCGCCGGTGGCGGCGCGTCGCGTTGGGCGGGTTCGCCGCCGCGAGCGGCCCCTGCTTCGCCAGCCCCGCCGGCGGCCAGGCCGGCGGCGCCAAAGCCACGCAAGGCCGCGCCAAAGTCGCGCAACGCGGCGCCCGCACAGAATGCATTCGACGAGCAATCGCTGATGCAAGCCGACGCCTGGGGCGCGGGCGAGGACGGATTCGGCCAGGCGGATGCCAAACAGAAAGGGCGCCGGCGCGGCGGCAAAGGCTGGGATACGCCGTTGATACTGATCGGCGGCGGCGGGCTGCTGGCCATGGTGCTGCTGGGCGGACTTTTGTATTGGAGACTGAGCCGCGGCAACGCCGAGCAGGCTTTCACCCTGGCGGAGCAGGACTATACGTCCGGTTCTTACACGCAGGCCGTGCAGAAGTTCGACGCGTTTCTGGAGAATTTTCCCG
>DASZUP010000719.1:0-1975 GCA_035547635.1 Pirellulales bacterium | reverse complement strand
TCCCGTTATCGGCGGTTTGACGTTAACGTTGTTCATCGTACTGACCGTCTCGCTGATCATTGTCAGCATCTCGCTGGAAGAAGCGGATACTGCGCGAGCGGGGATGGAAAACAGTCTGAGCGAAGCGCGCACTCAGGAGCGGCGCGCCATTGCCGCGCGAAGGGATGCCGAAAGCGAGAGTCGTCGCGCCAATCGCGAGGCGGTAAAGGCCGGAGCAGCCGCCGAACAGGCCCGAACGGCCGCCGGGCACGCCCGGGAAGAAGCGCATCGGGCTCGCGTGCAGGCTTACCGTCCGACCTTGTTTCTCGCCCAACGGGCGATTGAAGACGGCGATTATCAGGAAGCCCGGCGCCTGCTGGAAGCGACGGAATCTGAGTTGCGCGGCTGGGAGTGGCGCCACTTGCAGCGGTACTTGCCCGTGCGACTCGGCGCCATGGCTCCGATTGTCAAAGCGCCGTTCGTCGACATCTCGCCCGACGGCAAACGCCTGGCCGGGCAAAGCGGCGGCAACGTGTTCGTGTACGATCTCAACACGGGCGCCTACGTCAACTCGGTGCTCGGCAGTCAGGATATGGTGGGTTACAGTTGCATGCTGAAGTTCGATGCTTCAGGCGAGAGACTGTTCGCGCCAATTCGACCTCGGGACATGAAGACCGTTGCCGATTACGCATTGGAGATCGTCGACTTGAAAACCAAGCAGCGGCTGCCGCGGCTCAAGAATGTCTGGCTCTTCGGCGCCTCGCATTGGCCGGATCTGCTGCCCGTTCTCCACGTGGGGCCGAGCGAGAAAGGGACTGAAGCCTGGGAGACGCTGCTGAACGTACCCAGCGGCGAGGAACGTGAGATCTGGCGAGGTCCGCCGGATGTCTGGTACTTCGAGAAGCGCGAACTCGCCGTGTCGGCGGACGGCAAGCACTATTCTCGCCGTACGGACAAGCTGCTCGAGTACCGGCGCGTGGAAGACGATCAACCGGTCGAACAGCCGCTCTTGGAAAAGCTGCGGGTCGGCTTCGATGCGACCAGCAGCGATGGAAAGCTGGTCGCCGGCCGCGCCGCTGAGACCTTCGATTTGAACGGCACGCGGATCGTCGAAGGGAGTTTCCTGGTCATCGATCTGGAGCGGCAGGTTCAGCTCTCGCGGCTGGAATCGCCCCCTAGCGGGCAGCTTTACGCCAACTTTGCCAGGTTGCCCCCCATCTCGCAGCCGCAGTTTCGCTTCTCGCACGACGGCAAATACGCGTGGGCCATCCATCACGTGTTGGTCAGCATGACGGCCTACTTTTGGGAGACCGCCACAGGGCGCTATTTAGGGAAGGCGCAAGTTGTGGCCGTCTCTCCGTCGGGAACCGAGATCGCCTCGCTCGAAGGCATGACCGTGGTGACTGAGCGCCTGCCGTGGGATCAATCGCCCATCCTGCAGCGTTTGCACTGCTACCCGTCCACGCACTATCTGACCTGGCTGCCCAATGGGGTTCTGATTGGCACAAGCGAGTATCCCCGCCAGGTGAAGGCGCCGGGAGCAAAGGCCGAGGTCGATGCTCCCTGGTTGCCGGTTCGACAGCCGGGCATCACGCTGATCGAATGCGACCCGCCCCAGCCGCCGGGACCCGCGGTCGTTCACCCGGACAGCGGCGAACTAATCTTCGCTCGCAACTACCCGGTGATTCACTTCGTTGATCCGGAGACGGCGAAAGTCGTTCGCAAGCTCGAGCTGGCCGCCCCGCCGGAAGCACCAGTCAAGGGTCTCGAAGTCCGTTCGCTGTTGCTGCTGCGCGAGCCGCTGCGGCTAGCGACCGTACACCGGCAGGATCTTGTGCGGTTGTGGGATCTGGAAGACGGCCGGCTGCTCGACACGATCGAAGTCAAATTGGGACAGCAAATGGACGCCGACGTCGCGCCCGACGGACGGCATTGGGCCGTCGGCGCCCAGCAAGGTGCGGCAGTTTTTGACGGCAGCGAGCGCATTGGGGCGTTT
>DASZUP010000718.1:0-2541 GCA_035547635.1 Pirellulales bacterium | reverse complement strand
CACGCCCAGAAGATACTAGAAGGCGTCGCCTTGAACGATTTCGATCTGATCGCCCAACGCGCCGGCGCGCTGGCGGCCGCCGCGGAGGATCCGCTCTGGCGATCGCTAGAGCGGCCCGAGTACCGGATCCACCAATCGGAGTTCGAGCAGATCACGTCCGCGCTGGCCGAAGCGGCCCGGCGCCAGGACCTCGAAGCGGCCTCGCTCGAGTACGTGCGTCTGACTCTGAATTGCGTCCGCTGCCATCAGTGCGTACGCGGCGTCACGGGCATCGGGGATCGTTGAATGCAGCGGAGTCGATTCGAAGAGCGCCCCAAATGAAACTTCCTTGCGGCCGCGGAATCGCCGTCGTTCAGGCGCGGTGGCCATAGGCGGGACAGCACGGCGGGTCCAAGGGCGTCGGCTGTTCGCCGTCAAGCTCGTACTGGTAGCGCCGCAGGTGATCTCGAAGCGAGTCTTCCAGCAGCAGTTGCTGGGGTCGCGTTAGTTGGTCACGCCACTTGGAGTTTCTGTTATCAACCGCCAAGGCGGCTATCTTGGCATTGAAATTGCCGTCTGCCTCCAACTCGCAGAATTCCAAAACTCGCTCCATCTCAGAAACAGGCGCTCGGGCGAAGTTCTCGTACTTGAGCTCCAGGCATTGTTCCGGCGTCAAGCGAGTCTTGGCAATCTCGAAGGCGTCCATGTGGCGCTTCCATTGGATCGCCGCCAAGACCACGAACGACTTCCCGCTGATCCGCCATTCCTCTTCTTCGGGACCGGTAAGTTTCCCCCAGCCCCAGCTTTCCGGTCCGACCCAACCCTGCCAGAAATCGACGTTCAACAGCGAATTGACGACGGCCCGTCCATCACGAAGGAGATGAATGAATTTCGCGTCGGGGAAAACGCCGGCCAGGAATCCGATCCGCGGCCAGCCCGTGAACTTAATGGCCAAACGCCGCCGACGACCGGCAGGAATTCCCGCCAAAACGGCTTGGATGTGGGCCGCTTCATTGGGTCGAACGTCGTCGGCCAGCAGATCCCGGCAAGGCCGGCTGAACCCGCGGCAGTGCCAATTCCAGAACGCCCAGTGCTCGTTCGCCGGAAACCTCCGGCGAAGGTAACGCCCGACGAGCGGAGCATCCAACAACCTCATGATCATCCGGTTTTGCCAGGCGCTGGCCGGATGGCGAGCACACGCTTCCGTAAGAAAGGCGACCTGAGGATGATAACTGAGAGCCTGATGAAACAGCGTCGAACCGCAACGACCGCTTCCGACAATGAAGATCGGACGGTCGACCGTCGTGCCTGCCATTGGGTCACTTCTCGTAGTTCCGTAGCGCAGCCCCCCCAAGGAACGGGCGAAAAACGTCCTCCCAGATTCTGCACTTCGCAGCACCAGAGGTGCAGGCAGCGCGCAGGTTATGCGACGGAGGCGCTATTTCAGCCAATCCCCAAGGCTGGCCAACCGATTGAACCCCGCTAGCGCGCAGAAGTTCTGCCAGGGGCGCCGACTGGCCAAAAAATGACCGCGCCGGCTGAATCGCATCGGGGTTTGTCAATCGGAAACCACAGGAGATGTGCAAGGGGCCACACGGTGCGTTACACCGTAAAGCTTCGGTGGGCTCAGATTGGCTCTTTCTCGGCCGTGAAAGCGGCCCATTGCGTCGGCGGCTCGGCTGGTTGGTGCGGCGCGGGCGGGCATTACGTACCGGAGTTTCACGTTTCGTCAAATACTTGCGGACAGCCGGCGCAATTGGCAAAAGTCGGCGAACCCTCGCAGCCGATAAATGGCCACGCGGAAATCCGGTCCCGTACCTCCGTCGAGGAAACGACCTATGTCTCAACGCCAACCACAGCCGGTCAAGCCGGCCGATGTAAACTACCTGGTTCGCGAACTGCGACGCCTTTCAACGGAATCGCAGGAGAAAAGCGGCGCCGCCTTTTGGAGGGTGATGAGGTGGCATTTGCGCGGCCGCCGCAATAGCGACGCTTGCTGATCCAACTCCTGGCAGCCCAAAAAGCGCCCAGCACGCAGCCGGCCTACTGCGGCGGCAAGCCCTTGGGCCCCTGTCGTCGCGTGGCGGTCAGGCCGCGGAACACGGCGTTCGGTCGATTTGCGGCAGCCTTTCTTGGGCAGGGGCAAATTCTGCCAGAACGCGTTATCTTCGACTGCTGCCGGTCTGCGAGGCAGTGGCCGGCGTGCTGCTGCGAGTGAGTCGCTCCAGGAACTCTTGCGGCGGCAGATAGCCCTTGATGCGTTCCAGCGTGACCGCCTCGGGCGAGATGATCAACGTCGTGGGGAACGACGCGATTTTCAGTTCTTTGATCAGAGCCGCGTCGGTCTTGGGGTCAATGGCCAGCGGCACAAAGCTGGCGTTGATCTGCGCCGAAACCTCAGGGTCGGCGAACGTAACGCTCTTCATTTTCATGCAGAACCGGCACTTGGAACGCGTGATGAACAGCACCAGAGGCCGGTCCGCCTTGACCGCTTCGGCCCACGCTTTGTCCGCGTCGCCCAGCCAGGCAATCTCTTCGCCGATTGCCGGAGCGGCGCTCAGA
>DASZUP010000717.1:0-1555 GCA_035547635.1 Pirellulales bacterium | reverse complement strand
GCGGTCGTATTGGTGTCGTCGCCCCCGATCGTGTGTAAGACGTCCACGGCGTCACGGACCAGCTGGTCGGCCGCCACCTGCAGCGGATTCTGACCTTCTTTCACCAAACCGCGCTTAACGCAGTCTTTGACATTCGTCAGCTTGACGCGGCTGTTGCCAATCGGGCTGCCACCATGTCTCCGGAGCACATGGGCTGCGGAGCGGTCCGCCGGCGTGACCTTGATGCTATCGCCGAGCAAAAGCCCCTTGTAGCCACCGCGATAGCACAACAGCTCGATATCCGGCGCGACGACGCTGTAGCACTCGATCAAGTCCGCAATCGCGGCACTGAGACACGGGGCAAGACCTCCAGCGGTGAGAATGGCGACTTTCTTCGGGCGCATCGTGCCACGAAAGAGCCGATCCCACCGGCGGCGGGCAAGCCAACAACGCGTCACGCAAAAGATTGCCAAAAAATGCACAAACAACGCGGTCTCCGGAATCTCATGGAGCTTTGAGCATCCCGAATGGCGCCCCCGCCCGGACTTGAACCGGGATGCGCGGTTTAGGAAACCGCTGCTCTATCCAGTTGAGCTACGGGGACTCTGAACCGATTGCTCAATCGATTCCCGAAACCGGGCTCGAATCCAAGAGAGCCAGCACGTCGCTGGCAGGCGAGCCCGAAAATGCAGGTTGACACGCCGGTATCCACGTCCACCGTCTTCCCTCCTTTTCAAGCATGAGCACGACAGAACAGAAGCAGCAGACTCCCACGCCGGCGGAAATCCCGTTCACACAGCCGCAGGCGATGAGCCGTTACGTCACCGACACCGGCAAGATTCTGCCGCGCAAGTACACTGGCCTCTCCGCCAAGCATCAGCGGGCTGTTACGCGCACGCTTAAGCACGCGCGCAACATGCTGCTCGCCCAGTAAGGCCGACGCTCGCCACTCTTTTCGAAGGCCGGAGTTGCCGCTCCGGCCTTTTTCGTGCCCATGGCAGTACCGGCTTCCGCCCGTATCTTCCGTCCGACGCCAAGGAATATTGCGTTCCTCGGGCGGCACCTGCGCTCGGGGGAGCTGGTCGCGGCTCCGACCGAAACGGTCTATGGATTGGCCGCGAATGCGTTGGATGCCGCGGCGTGTCGTCGCATCTTCGCGGCGAAGCAAAGGCCCTCGACCGATCCGCTCATCGTCCATCTCCTTTCGAAGGACAGCCTCGCGGATGTATGCCTCCCGAATTCGGCCGCGCTTAAGCTGGCGCGTGCTTTCTGGCCGGGCCCAATGACGCTGGTGCTGCCCAAGCGCGATATCGTGCCGGATATCGTTACAGCCGGTCGCGACAGTGTGGCGGTTCGAGTGCCGGCGCATCGGGTGTTTAGGGCGTTGCTCAAGGCGGCAGGCATTCCGCTCGCCGCGCCCAGCGCCAATCCGTTTGGTTATGTCAGCCCTACGACCGCGGAGCACGTCGCCGACGGGCTCGGGCGTCGCATTCGCTTCATTCTCGACGGCGGCCCAACGCCCATCGGGCTCGAATCGACCATCGTGGACTTACGCGACGAAAATCGGCCGAAGATT
>DASZUP010000716.1:0-4209 GCA_035547635.1 Pirellulales bacterium | reverse complement strand
TGAAGTCAACTTCCGAGCCGGAGACCAACGTGGGGATGATCGTCGCATCCGTCGTGCCCCACCAGTTGGCCGAGGCATCGATCGTTTTGGTCGGATCGCCGTTGTTCACAATGGCGATGCCGCCGCTGCCCGCGCCGCCGTTGACGAACGAATTGCCGTTGATGTGAATCGTCGACGCGTCGATCGAGCCGTTGGGAGGACTGTCGGGGCCGCGCAGGCGGATGGCGTTCGCGGGGCCCGTCGAACTCGGCGTGTCGTTGTAATTGAGCAGGTTGCCGGAGATGGTCACGTTCGTCGAGATGGTCGTGCCGTACTCGCCGCCCCAGAGCTGGATGTCCGCGCCGTTATAGGCCGCGTACGGGTTCTCGATATGGTCGAACGTATTGCCCACGATCTGGCCGCCGTCGAGTCCGACCTGCAGCGCGGTGTAGCTCATGTCATGGAAGTGATTGTCTTGGATATCGAGATTGCCGCCTTGCCCGATATTCAGCGCCGGACCGCCGACGCGCGAGCCGCCGACCATGCCGTCGAACTCATTCCCTTTGACGACGCCGTCGACGAGGGCGTTTCCGGCCCAGAACACGCCGTTGCCGGTCCCGTTGAAATAGTTGTATTCGACGTGCAAACGATCATACGTTCCCGCCGCACCGCCGCCGAAGTAGAGCGTGGACTCCCCCTTGTCCTGGAACTGGTTGTAATCGATCAGCATGTCCGTATGGCTGCCGCTGCCGAACAGCACCGGAGCGCCGGTAACCGCCGTCACCTGATCGTCGAAGATGTTGTTGGTCAGGTGGAAGTTGTTGGCATCGGAATTCGTCGAGATCAGCCCATTGCCGGTCCCTGCAGGAACGTTGGTGATCGTGAACCCGTCGATGGTGATGTTGTCCGCCTGCGGGTTCAGGCCATACGTGCCCAATTGCAGCGTGGTCTCCGCGACGCGCGTGCCGGGGGACGCAGTGCTTGTGCCGACGACAGGGTGAATGCCGGCATTGGCGCCTTCCAACGTGACTGACTTGGTGATGCCGATGGTTTCTGAATACACGCCCGGCGCGACCTCGATCGTATCGCCGTTGCTGGCGGCGGCCATTGCCGCGTTGATCGAGGTGAACGCGCTCGTCCCGAACACGAGCGACGACTGCGCCCCCAAGTTCGAGCCGCCGTTCCAATTCACCGTGTCGCCCGGGGCGGGCGTAGAGGTCACGATGTTCCCTTGGGTGACATCTTCATACGAATTCGCCACGTACAACGTGATCGACAGCATCGCCCGATCCTCAAGCGGTTCGACGAGCAGCGTTCGTCGTCGCTCAGGGTTGGCAAGCTCTGCAAAGAAGCCTGGCGCTCCGTGGAAAATGGAAGAGCGACGCGGCTTGGTTTCGCGAGCCTTACGCGAACGGTCCGTGCGGCGGAATCGCATCGATGATGCTCCTATGGCGAGTTGTCGGTCTCGTAGACGGGCGGTCTGTCGGCGCACATCGCCGCAGATCGCCCACTGCCATTCGGGGGGTAATTGTTGTCAGAAAATCTGGGTAAACGGGCTCATGTTAGATAGCGGCGTTTGTAAAGACAAGGATATTTGGGGCGATTTTGTGCATCCGGACGAGCATGCCGCCGAGGTGGGGTAATTTCATTTGAGCCAGGGGCCGGGGGGCAAGCACTGCCACGCCCCAAACCACAAAACCGGCCCATCCATACCACCCAAACAATGGAGTCATGGCGCAACTTGTTTAGCGGAAACCATTTGCCTGGCGCTGCTAAGGAGGAGACAAACCCGACCGGATACTAGAACGTTTGGGGGGGCGCGTTCGGCGTTTGGCGCCTGGTTATTGTCGCCGCGAGACGAATTGCGTTTTTCCCGCAGCGAGCTAAGTTCCTGAGAGGAACAGACATGGACACGACGCATATCGCCGAATTTCGCTGCGCTACCAAGCTTTTCCGATCTCCGTGGTCAATCCGCTCTCCGATTCCGGCCGTCAGAGACGTTGAGCTGGCAGTTCCGGCCGGCCAGGTCTTTGCCCTGCTGGGCCCAAATCGGGCCGGCAAGAGCACGCTGGTGAAAATGCTGCTGACGATCTGTCGGCCCACCTCGGGCACGATCACGCGCTTCGGGCGCCCTGGGCACGATCGGCGGACGCTCTCGCGGATCGGATACATCCATGAAAGCCAATCGCTGCCGTCGTATCTCTCTGCCCGCGGCCTGCTCAGCTATTACGGCGCCTTGACGGGCATGACGCCGCGCAAGATTCGCTGCCGAAGCGACGAGTTGCTCGAGCGGGTCGGTCTGGCCGATCGCAGCCGGGAACCCATCAGCCGCTTCAGCAAAGGCATGTTGCAGCGATTGGCTTTAGCGCAAGCGTTGTTGAACGAACCGGAGCTGCTCGTCTTCGATGAACCAACCGAAGGCATGGATCTGCTCGCGCGGCGTCTGGTCTACGAGGCCGTGCGCGAACAGCGGCGGCGAGGCAAGAGCGTGATTCTCGTATCGCACGCCTTGAACGACGTCGAGCAACTGTGCGATCGCTTGGGCGTGATGCGAGAAGGGCGCCTGGTGTTTCAGGGGCCGCCGTCGGAGCTTATCCGGAACGCGCAGCCAAGCGCTGCCCAGACACTCGAAGACGCGCTCGAACCGTTCTACGAACTCACGGCGACTTAGATGACGCTCTACGACAACCTGCGCGCATTGGGGTGGCTCGTTCGCGACACGTTTCGTCAATCATTTGCATACGGCATTTTCTGGTTGCTGCTGGGAGTGAGCGTGATCAGCATCGCGGTCTGCGCCACGATCACGATCGAAGGGGACGTCGTTCTCGATCAGGGAGAAGGCCGCGACTTTCTGCCGCGAAATGATCCCGAGGCCCAAGACGCCGAAAAGGCGCAGCGCTCCGGCGTGGCGATCGTCGATGGCACGTTTTCGCTGGCCTTCGGCGCTTTGAGCGTGCCGATGAATCGCGACCGGCGCGACGCGGTGCACTTCGTCGAATTGGCGTTGGCCGGCGGCGTGGCCGATGCCCTGGGGTTGCTGCTGGCCCTGGTCTGGACGTCCGGTTTTCTGCCCGGCTTTCTCGATGGGCGCAGCATCAGCGTGCTATTGGCCAAACCGACGCCGCGCTGGCTGTTGATCGTCGGCAAGTATCTCGGCGTGCTGGCGTTCGTACTGTTCCACGCCGTGCTCTTCGTCGGCGGAACCTGGTTGGCGCTCGGCTGGCGGACGGGCGTCTGGGAGACGACTTACTTCTGGGCTGTTCCCATGTTGTTGCTGCACTTCGCCGTCTTCTTCAGCTTCTCGGTGCTGTTGGCCGTTTGCTCCCGCAGCACGGTGGTCTGCGTGTTCGGCTCGGTGCTGTTCTGGGGCTTATGCTGGAGCATGAACTTCGGTCGCCACGCGCTGCTGGCCGAAACGTATCATGCCAACGACGCCGCTGTCGCCAGCCAGGCCGTCCGCGTCGTCGAAGCGGGCTATTGGTTCCTGCCAAAGCCGGCCGACTTGGGCATTTTGCTGTTCGACGCCTTGGATGCTGCGAGCGCCTTCGGCAAAGTCGCCGTTTTCGACAGCGTGCAGGCCCATGGCGATTTTCATCCCTGGCTGTCCATCGCCGCGTCCTTGAGCTTCATGGCTGTTGCGCTCGTCGCCGCCTCGCGGCAGTTTGCGGCGCTGGATTATTGAGGCTGCGCACCGGATTGACTTCCGCTTGCCTGTGGCAAGCCGAGGACGTCAGTCTCCCGGTGATGCAGGCCAGCTCGTCGGCGTCTCCACATCAATGAGCGGAGGCGAGCCGCCTGTTGCTTCAACGCGAAGGCTAATGCTGGCTCGTCCCCCAAAAACAACAACCCCCGACGTTGATGGCCGGGGGTTGTTGTATAAAACGCTCTGATAACCGGCGTGCCGCAGCTTGCCGCCGCCAGACAGTCCGTCGACGTTTGCCGACAAACCGCCGTCGTTCAGCCTACCGCTTGGCGGCTTTGGCCTTGGCTTTGGCGGCCAACTTCTCGGCCACGGCGGCCTGGGCGGCGGCCAGCCGGGCGATCGGCACGCGGAACGGCGAGCAACTGACGTAGTCCAGGCCGATCTGATGACAGAACATCACGCTGGCCGGGTCGCCGCCGTGCTCGCCGCAAATGCCGACCTTCAACTTGGCGCGGGCGCCGCGTCCCTTCTGCACGCCTTGCCGCATCAAATCGCCGACGCCGTTGCGGTCGATCGTCTGGAACGGA
>DASZUP010000715.1:0-2806 GCA_035547635.1 Pirellulales bacterium | reverse complement strand
TGACTCTCCTCGAAGCATCGACCAAGGATTTTGAGGCCATTCGTGAACGGATGGTTACTGCCAACCCGACAGTCCCGGCCGTAAAAGAGTTCTAACGGATGTCATCGGGCGAATCAAAAGCAGCCAGCAGTGGGCGGAATTGAGCAGCCGGGCCTTTGTGGTGATTAGTAAACGTTCATCTTCGTTAGAGGCGTTGTCTTCGGCAAGTTCCGGCTTATCGCCGAGAAGCCTTTTTGACGTGCTTTCCTTGTGTCGAGCCGGTGGGCGGAATGGCCGCTTTTGACTCTTCCACAAGCTGCTCATCGGGCGTATCGCCGTTGCCATTTGACTGCTCCGCGGCGGCCCGATTCCGTAACCGGTAGCTCTTGCCGGTGATCGACACGATCTCCGCATGGTGCAGGAAGCGGTCGAGAATGGCCGTCGCGCTCGGCACGTCACCAATCAGTTTTCCCCAGTCCTCCAGAGGGCGATTCGACGTCATAATTGTGCTGCGGACCTCGTAGCGCCGCATGATGATCTCAAACAGAAACTCACCGCTCCTGCGCGGCAACTGTTTCATGCCCATGTCGTCCATGATCAGCAAGTCGGGCTTGAGATACTTCGCCAACACCTTGTCGTCCGCGAGCGCCTGCTCATGCAGGAAGTCTCGGACCGCGTCGAAGATCGAACGGTAGTAAACCAGAAAGCCTTGTTTGATTGCTTGTTGGCCGAGTGCTTGGACGAGGAACGACTTTCCCACGCCTGGCGGGCCCAAGAACAGCACGTCGCGGCGCTCGCGGACGAAGCGGCACGTGGCCAGGTCGTAGAGCTGCTTGCGGTTGATCGAGGGATTGAACGACCAATCAAAGTCGTCCAGCGGTTTCAGCTCTCGAAAGTCGGCGGCCTTCACACGGCGAGCGATCTGCCGCTCGTCGCGCACCAGCAGCTCATCTTGCAGGATCAGTTCGAGGAACTCTGCGTGATTGAGCTGATGGCCAGCCGCTTCTTGCAGCCGCACGTCAAGCGATTGCGCGAGGCCCGAGAGGCGAAGCCGTTTCAACATGGTGAGCAGTCGGTCATTCATCGGTTTTCTCCTGGTGAGACACGGAAGGTGGAACTACGCTGGGAGTGTCCGGTGAAACAGAGTCGGGCTCTGCTGAGGAGCAACCCGACGAGGGATAGCCGGACCTGGACGGAAGCAAGTCCGTCACGCCTTGCGATGCCGGCGACGGTGTGGCAAGGCTTTTTTTCTGCGCCTCACCTCCACTTGCTTTTGTCCTGTCATGCCTTGAAAAACCTTCGCTCATGGAAGAGCGACCGTCTTGGCGATGGATCGCCTGGCGAACCACCGCGGCATAATCGTCGAGAGGACGGATGATCGGGTGCTCTTCGAGGAACGGCAGCAGCTCTTGCTTGGCCGCCTGGCGATCGAGCAGGCGGCGGACGGTCCGCAGGTGAAAACAGCCGTAGGAAAGGGCGATTTCGCAGGCTTCTTCCAGCGTTTCGCTGGCGTGCTTCTTCGCCAGGGACAAGAGCCCTTGCAAGACGCGCGTGCCTTGGATGCCACGCGCGGTCACCATCGCCTGCGCCCATTGCTGTGTCCGCGGCCCGACGGCGCTGACTTTGCCCAAGAGATAACCGGCGCCCCGTTCCAGCCCGCTGATCTTCTCCTCGGCCACATGGCCGTCCTGGGTATCGAAGCGCCCTGGCTCAGTTCGCACGTGGATGGCCACCTGCTCCCAGCGGTGGTTGAAGATTCGTACCAGCCGTGCGTCCCAGCGCGCCCAGAGTTCATGGCCGAGATACTCTGGCGGCACCGAGTAATAGGCTTTGGCCACCTCGATGTGGCCGTCGCGATGCACCGTCCGCTTCGCTTCCTGGAAACAAGGGAACCGCTCGCGCGGCAGCGGCAACAATGCCGGGCGTTCGGATTCTTCAAAGACCTTGGCCACCTGCCGCTTGGTGGTGCCATGAATGCGCCGGTCGGCGACATTCTCCTCCCAGTCGAGTAGGAAGCGATTTTCTTCCTCGACGTTGGTGAAGGTGCGGCCCTTGAGGCCGTTGTTCTTGACGTATTTGACGCCCGCCTCGATCTTGCCTTTGTGACGGGGCGTTCGGGGTTTGGTGGGCAGGATCACCGTGCCATAGTGTTGGCAGAAAGACTGTACTTTCGGCGTCAGCACCGGGTCGAACCAGTCGGGATGAGCGACGGCCGCTTTGAGGTTGTCGATGATCAGCGTTTTGGGCACGCCGCCGAACTGTGAGAAGGCGTTTTCCAGGCAGCGGAAGAAGTCTTCGGTTGTCTGCCGCCGCGTCGCTTCGCTATAGCCCTTGCGGCTGTGACTCAGGACGACGCGGAACACATAGCTCTTGCGTTGCTTGCCGTCGGAGCCGACGAGCCGCGCACCGGTTCCGAAATCGACCTGCGCTTCTTCTCCGGCGGCGCACTCCATCCGACGGAAGGGAAGCGGCGTCGTGGTCCGCAGCCGGCGAACGAACCGCTTGACGCTGTTGTATCCGACGGCCGTGGAGTGCTCGCTGGTCAGGTCTTGGTAGATGCGCTGCGCCGACAGCCCCTGGTCTAACTTCGCCAGAATGAGTTCGCGGAAGGGCTCGCAGTCGCTACGGCGGCCAGCCGCATGCGCGCCGTGAGAAGGAGGATTCGACGGCGCAAGAACCGGCTCTATCGAGCCCACTTCCCCGGTGGGCGGAATGGCTGCTTTTGCCACGCCACTATGATCGGCGTCTTCACTGCCAGCGTTAGGATCGGCCGGCGGAGGCGGTGCGCCCTCGAAAGTGGCTGCTTTTGACCCGTCCGAGCCGGTGG
>DASZUP010000714.1:0-15578 GCA_035547635.1 Pirellulales bacterium | reverse complement strand
TGCAATTCCCTTGTTTTGCTGCGCTGCCGAGCATGCCAAAGATCCGCTTGAGACCGTCAAGAAGAACGTCAGTCAGAAGAAGGCCGTGCTCGTCGACGTTCGGGAAGAAGGGGAATGGGAGTCCGGCCATATTGACGGCGCTCAGTCGCTGCCGTTGAGCGGACTGGAAGATGCCGACGCCAAAACGCTCTCCAAACGCTTGCCGAAGAACAAGATCATTTACATCCACTGTCTCTCGGGCGGGCGGGCGCTTGCCGCGGCGGAGATTCTTCAGCCTCAAGGGTTCGACATCCGGCCTCTGAAGCCTGGCTACCACGCGTTGCTGAAGGCCGGCTTCAAACGCGCAGAAAAGTAGGCAGAGAACTAAAACCGCCAGGTCCACTGCGAATAGTAGAAGTCTGCGTTGCCGCTCACACCGGCCGGGTTAGTGGCCTTGACGAAGCTGCCGGCGAAAAAATGCGAATAGCCGATCACCACGTCGGCGCGGGGGTTGAAGACGATCTGCCACAAGAGATCGAGCTCCTGGCCCACGTATGTCCCCGCGGCGCCCGAAGGCGATATCCGGATCGGCGCGCCGCTGCTGTTGTAGAGCGCGTCGCGCGCTTGCGCCAGGTGAAAGATGTGGTACCAGAGCAGCAGATTGTGCTTGCCGCGCGAGGCGCTGGCTTGCAGATTCAGGTCCTGAATGTTCTGACGGCCGACCAGATCCATGAAGCCAAAGTAACGGTGCGTCCAGGGCAGCAACTGGTTGAACGTGCCGTGCGTGCCGCCAGCCGGGTTCGCATTGCCCGAGGCCCAGTCGTAAAACACCCAGAACTCCGGCTCCCAGGGCGACTCGGGCAGTTCGTAGCCGATGCCCGAGACCGTCATGCCGGCCGACTGCAAGTCGGCGCCGTAGCGGCCGAACTGATACGAGCCTTGCAACTCCCACAGCAGGTTGCCTTCGCGAGCGCGCCAGCGCGAACCGATCGTCTGGAAATTGGCGTCGACGGGATAGGCGGACGAGATCGGCGCATCGTAGACGTTGAAGCCCAGGTAATAGAAGTCGAACGTGTGCTTTGACCGGGGCCGGATCGCTCCGAACTCCTGCCGGAGTTCTGATTCTGGCGGCGGCCGCTCGTACGTGCTCCAGACGCCGTACATCTCTTGGGTCATGTCGATCTGGCCGGGCGAGATCTGGTCGGGCGACAATTGTCCGAAGGCCACAGGCCGCGTCCAGAAGGCGTCCACGTCCCACGCTTTGCCGCGCCAGAACAGCCTTGCGCCGTCGAACGTGCGGAGGATGTTGGCGAATTCTGAAGGCGCCAGCAACCGATAGTTGCCGAAAGACAACTCCTGCCGGCCGATGCGGCCCCACAATTCGCCGCGCTCGCCGTCGAACAACCGCAGGTCGGCGAACAGGTTCACCGCCTCCATGCCGTTGGCTTCGCTGGCCAGCGGCGCATGGCGCTGGAACGAGGTGGCCGAATCGAGCCCCTCTCCAAATAGGCGTACGCCGTCTCCCAGTTCCAGGTTGCCGTAGAACCGCGTGCGCTGCAGCAGGAAGTCGTCATTCTGATTGTTGAGGTTGAGGCCGCGGAAGTTGTGCTCGTGCATGCCGCGCAGACGGTACTCTCCGCCCAGGTCGAGCACGCTGCGGCGCCGACGACCGACGCGCCATTGCTTGAGCAGGTCGCCCAGGTAGAAGTCCTGGTTCGACGGGTCATTCAAGTATTGGAAATCGTTGTCGTAAAACAGCAGCTTATAGGCTTCCGCTGCCGGCTGCTCTTCTTCCGGCGAGAGCCGTTGCGGCATTTCCGCCTCTGCCTGGAGCACTTCGGGCTCGTCCCGCTGCGCGGCCGGGCTTTCCCTCGACGCCGGCGTGGGTGCAAGTTCTTGACCGCGGGCCGTTGCCGCGGCGGTCGTCAGCGCAAGCAGCAGCGAGAAGGAAAGTCGAAGACAACGCGAAAGGGACAACGCGGGTTCCATTCCAGTGTCGCTCTAGGCTCATTTTACAGCGCATAAAAAAGCCCCGCCGTGGGCGGGGCGTATGCGCGAACCCTGCCACAGCGATTTCTCGCGGCAGGGGTCATCAGCCAGTCGAAGGCGGTTTCGTGGGGGACTCCATCCCCGTCGATGTCAAGTTTCTTTATGCGTCGTTTGGCCCTGTGGTATTTCCCGCCGGAGCAGGACTCCGCGTTATTCGATGCTCGTATTCTCTTTCACGCTGCACGCTGCCGACCTATTCATCATGGCAGAATGCGCCGACCAACGACCGTGTTCAGATGCAGCATGCTGCGGCGATGCCGCAAGGCGGCCTCGCGGTATTGCCGCACGACGTCGTTATGCCGCCGCTGCGCGTCGAGGTAATCGACCACGCTCTGTTCCCCGACGGAGAAGCGGCGAAGCGCGGCGTCTCGGACGCGTTCGGACCGCGGCAGGATGTCTTGCTCCAGGCGTTCGACGGCGCTGCGGGTGGTTCGATATTCCAACTCGGCGCGCTCCACCTCCAGCATGATCTGACGTTCCACGCCGGCCAGGGCCGTACGCGTTTGCGCCACATTGAGCGAGGCGCGGCGAATTTCTCCCTGATTGCGGTTGTAGAGCGGAATGGTGCCCATGGCGCCGACCGACCAACTGGTGGCGTTCTTGCCGCCGGTCGGCGCGTTGTTGCGAAACTCGTACGGCGAGTAAAGGATGAACACGTCAGAAATTCGTTCCTTCCGCAGCAGTCGCACGTCGGCCTGGGCCCGCTGCACGCCCAAGCGAAACGCCGCCAGATCGGGCCGGGCCGTTAGCGCAACGCGGATCAACTCTTGATGCTCAGGCGGAGGCGGCGCCGTGTCGCGGATCGTTCCGCGCAGTTCGAGCGCGCCGGCTTGCTGGGGCGGAAGGTTCAGCATGGCGGCCAGCGAGTGTTTCGCCTGCAACAACTGCGACCGCGCCTGTTCCAAGCCGATTTCAGCCGAGTCTCTCTGAATGGCGATATTCTCGAGATCCGGCTTCGTGATGCTCCCGCCGCGCAGCTGCAATTCCGCAGCGTGATAAATCTTCTTCACGCCGTCCAGGCTGGCTTCGGCGTAGCGCAGCGTTTCCCGCGCCACCAGCACGTCCAGATAGGCAACGTGCAATTCTTCAATCGTCATCCGCACCGCGTCTTGATACTGCGCCTCGAGCACTTGCAGGGCGCGGCTGGCCGCGGCCGCGCGAGCCTGACGCTTGTGGTTCAGGTCAAACGGATGGATGACCGTCACGCTGTAACCGTTCTCGCCCGGGCGAGAAGGGGTGTAAGCTTTGTACGGATAGCTGGATGCCGACAAGAAAACGAACGGATTGGCGCGCAAGCCGGCCGTCAGTACGTCCGCTCGAGCCTGGGGAATTTCATAGAATTTGGAACGCAGATCGTAATTGCTGCGGACCAGCCTTTCGATCGCCTGCTCCAGCGTCAGGCCGTCGGGCGGGCCTTCGTCGGCGGAGACCGGAAGCTCCAGCGAGCCGTAGATTGGCGGCACTTCTTCCGCCGCCAATTGAGGCTGCGCCAGCCGCATGGTCGTCGTCCGCGGCGCCATACCCACCGCAGGTCCCGATGCGGCCGCCGAGAGGACGTCGCGATTGGCGCCTCGATAGCGCTCGGAAGAGCGTGCCGGGTTGGTCATCTCTTCCAATCGCGCCCCGCGACCGCCCGGGTCGACGAGGAACGGATTGGCCCCCGCGCCGGGCGCTCGCCCCAGCGGCGTGACCGTACGGTTCCGCTCCTGCTGCTGCAATCCCTTGGAGAGCACAATGATTTCATCGGAGAGGGCCGCCAGTTGCGCACGAGCCGGCGCCGGCCGTGCGAACACAAAGCATGCCGATAGCAGGACCAACCATGGAAACAGGCGTTGCTTCATCAATTCGAACTTCCTGACGAAAGGCATTGCTGGCGATAAGGCTTGCTAAGGCCAATCGTGATATAGCGGTTCCAAGGGTGTTGTCGGTTCTGACAAAAGTTCGCGATAAACTCAATTATCCGAAGGCGAGCCTTTGCCGTGACCGGCAAAGTTTCCGCAGAACTCGCAGGCCGAACCGGATTGGACCTGCAACGGCGTCTCACCGCGGGCTGACTCGAGGCTTGACGGTGCGAGTGCCTTGGACTGCGGGGCGGTGTAAAGATCCGCGCCGACGACGCAGGCGCCAGCTCCATCAGCCTGCGGGCGAAGGGCCGGGGGGATAGGAAAGTGCGGGAGCGCTTTCGGCCCGGGCTGACCACCCCCTCCAAGCGGGAGCAAGGATGGCTTGACGACCGGCGGAGAAGGCTTAGACTCAATAGGCTAGTAGCCAAGGAAACTGCGGGAATGGCGGAATTGGCAGACGCGCCAGGTTGAGGGCCTGGTGACCCTTACCGGTCGTGCAGGTTCAAGTCCTGTTTCCCGCACTTTTTGAGCCTTCCTGCGGCGCGGCGCGTTGGCATGCCGGCGGTTGCGCCGCCCGCTTCTCAACCTCTCCGGTAGCCAGCAATCTTCCGTCCGGTGTGCAGACGCCCATCCGAAACGCCAGCGAGGGGCCGCAATCTTGCTGCCTGATTTTCCCTTCCGGTTAGCATCAGCCACCCGCCTGATCTTAAGATACTTGTTCTTGAAATGTCGCCTTTCGCATGACAAGGCGCGTCGCTGAAAAGAAACGAAAGTTAGTGCGCTGCTGCGAGACGCCCGCACGCTGGCGGCTCGATACGCACTCTTCGGGAGGAACCGCTGCCATGTCTACCATGTCGATCCGCAGCCTGACGTTGGGCTTGCTGCTCGGAATGCTCTTAACCGTCTCCGCCCGAGCCGCAGGACAAAACGTCGTGCTGTTCGTGACCGACGACCAAAGCCCCGATGCCGGCTGCTATGGAAACGCGGCAATCAAAACGCCGAACATGGACCGGCTGGCGGCCGACGGCACGCGACTCGACTTCGCCTTCTGCACGACGGCCAGTTGCAGCGCCAGCCGCTCGGTGATCCTGACCGGGCTATTCAACCACGCCAACGCCCAATACGGTCACGAGCACAGTTACCACCATTTCCGCACGTACGACAATGTCAAATCGCTGCCGGTATTGCTCGGCGCCGCCGGTTATCGCACCGCTCGCATCGGCAAATACCACGTCGGACCGGAAGCGGTCTATCACTTCGACCGCTTCCTGCCCGGCAACGCCCGCAGCCCGGTGGCGATGGCCGAGAATTGCCGCGAATTCATCAACGCGGACGACTCGAAGCCGTTCTTTTTGTACTTCTGCACGGCCGATCCGCACCGCAGCGGCGATCAAGTAGACAGCGTGCCCGAGAAACCGAACGCTTTCGGCAACCGTCCGCAAGGTTACCCGGGCGTCACGCCGGTGCATTACGATCCGCAGGACGTGATTGTGCCCCCGTTCTTGCCGGACACGCCCGCCTGTCGCGCCGAGTTGGCTCAGTATTACGAGTCGGTGTCGCGCGTGGATCAGGGACTCGGCCGGCTGGTGGAAATCCTGCAGAAGGCCGGCAAATACGATGATACGATGATCCTCTTCATCTCCGACCACGGAATGGCCTTTCCAGGGGCCAAGACGAACGTCTACGAACCGGGCCTGCGTTCGCCCTGCATTGTGCGGCGCCCGAAACAGCGCGAGCGCGGCGGCGCCTCGAAGGCCATGGTCAGTTGGATCGACATTACGCCGACCATCCTCGACTTTGCCGGAGCGCTCGATGAGAAGCACAAGTTCCACGGCCGTTCGTTTCTGCGGGCGATCGACGAACAGCAGCCTGCCGGCTGGGACGAAATCTATGCCTCACACACGTTTCACGAGATCACGATGTACTATCCGATGCGCGTCGTGCGCACGCGGCGACACAAGCTGATCTGGAACCTGGCCCACCCGCTCCCATTTCCGTTCGCTTCCGATTTGTGGGCGGCCCCGACCTGGCAGGATGTTTACCGGCGCGGCACGGACGCGTTCTACGGACCTCGTACGGTGCAGGCCTATCTCCAGCGGCCGCAATTCGAGCTGTTTGATCTTGAATCCGACCCGCACGAAGCGAAGAACCTGGCGGGCGATCCCGAATATGCCGAGTTGCTGGCCGAGCTCAAAGGCCAACTCAAGGCGTTTCAGAAACGCACGAGCGATCCCTGGCTGCTGAAGTGGGACTACGAATAGTATATTAGACGCATGACTTCTCCCTTGCTTCCACCGAGCTTTCTCTTCCGGTTTGCGGCCCCCTGCCGCTACAAGTCTCCCTTATGGGGCGACAAGGGCGCCGCGTTGGACGATTCCTATCGTCTGCTCAGCCTGGCCGAGTTGGATGGACGGCCGACATTTGCAGAGTTTTATGCGGCCTGGAGCGAGCAGGGCCTGGCCTTCGCCGCGAAGGTTCGCGGCAAGCAGCAGACGCCCTGGTGTCGCGAGAGCCGGCCCGATGACAGCGATGGCGTCCGAATTTGGATCGACACGCGCGACACGCACAATATCCACCGTGCAAGTCGCTTTTGTCACCAGTTCATCTTCCTTCCCGCCGGCGCGGGCCGCGCGCTTGACGAGCCCGTAGCGGACCAGTTGCTAATTCATCGGGCGAAAGAGAACGCCCGCCCGGTGCGCCCCGGCGTGCTGGCCGCAAGACGCGAGAAGAGCCCGAGCGGTTACTCATTGGAAGGTTTCATTCCGGCAGCCGCGCTGACCGGTTTTGATCCGGAAGAGCATCCGCGATTGGGCTTTACCTACGCCGTCGTAGATCGGGAACTTGGCGAACAAACCTTCTGCGGCGGCAGCGAGTTCCCCTACCGAGAGGATCCCAGTCTGTGGAGCACGCTGGAGCTCCTTCCCGAGGAGGCCAAGGCGCCGAAGAAGCGCTGACGTGCAGACAAGTTTCCTGAGCAGCGGAATAGAGTGACAGTTCCGTCGACTTCACGCCAAGGCCCGGAATCGCCACCGATTCCGCTACAGCGGATTGAGCGCTGATTTGCGGCCAGATCCTCCAGTAGCGGAATCGCGTGAGAGTTCCGTTGACCTCACTCCGGGGCCCGGAATCGTCACCGATTCCGCTACAGCGGATTGCTCTGCGAGATTCGGAAGCGACGAGTGCGGCGATACCGCAATCGGGCATCGCCGCAAGCAATTCGGTTACGGCGGCGGGCGCTCAGTCCTTATCGGCCCTTTTCGAACGTGCCGTGGATCTCGATGTTCAATTTGCCGGCGTTATCCGAGGGGTCGGAATCGTACATGCGTACGAACAAGCGGCCCCCCTTCTCCGGCGTAAATTCCACGTTCGAACCAATCAGGAACGGTTTGGGGCCGTCCTTGCCGGCGTTGGCGTTGCCGATCATGCCGATTAACGAACCGAGATTGAAGTCGCGCAGTTCTTCGGGAATCTCCATGCCATCCGGGCTGAGGTCGTTGGACATCCGGAAGGTCCAATTGCCGCTGGCCTCAATCGCCACCGGTTTGCCGGCAAGCAGATCGACGCCCGTGTCTTGCCAGCCGCCGTTGGCATTGACCACCATCCGCTTCCTCTCGGCGGTGAGTTCCTTTTCCTTGATCTTGGCCAGCGCCTGCTCGGCCTCCGGCAGCCTCGGGATCAACTTCAAGATGCGCTCGTAGCAGTCTCGGGCCTTTTCAATGTCTCCCTGCCGCTCGTAGTCCTTGGCCAGCTTGGCGGACTTCTGCACGAATTCCTGGTGTAATTTCAGCAACTGCGGATCGCCGGGAAGATCAGGGCCCTTTTCTTCATCTTTCTTTTTGTCGTCTTTCGGGTTCCTCATCATCGGCAAGCCCGTCTTGGGATCGATCACGGGCAACCCGGTCGTCGGGTCGATCACCGGCTGGGCGCCCGTGACGTTAATGCCGGCAGGAACTCCGTTATTTTGGCCCTTATTTCGCGTGGTGCGGTTCGTGCGGCGCTGCTGAGCGTCGATCGAAGTAACCGCCACGCTGATCGCTGCGCCGAGAACGAACAAGCCGATGACCGTGCGTTTCATAATGCCTCTTTTCTTGCGTTAAAAGGAGCCTAGTGCCGAGACATGGATCGGGCTGAACCCACCGCGTTGCCGGGCTATTAGAGTTCCCTGCGGCGCCTGGATCAAGCGGGTCGAACCGCCTTCGTGTTAAGCTTTTCCGCCGGAATCAGCAGGTCCTCAAGCACCCGTCCTCCGACGATGGTTTCTTCGATAATGCGCGGCACGTCTTCGAGGCGAACGCCTCCGTACCAGATTTGCTGAGGGTAAATCACAACCGTCGGCCCCAGTTCGCATTGATCCAGGCAGCCGGCCTGGTTGGCCCGAACCAGAGGTCCCAGTTGCCGCTTCGACAACTCCGCCTTGAAGCAATCGCGCAGCGCCCCGCTGCCCTCCGGATTGCAACAGCCTCGGCTGTGTCCCGGCGCGCGTTGGTTGCAACAGACGAAAATATGATGTGTAAACAGCGGCATCGAACGGCCCTGGTTGCACCCTTTTAGTCTATCATCCGCTACGCTCAAGACGTATGTCAAGAGAAATGGATAATCGCAAACGCGGCAAACGGCGCAAGCGTCGCCTCGCTCATATTTCCGTATTTCGCGATATCCGTCGCTTCGACGGCCGGATAGGAATCGTCCGACTAAACACAGCGGCCGCAGCGGCCTTTGAGCAGGACCTCGGTCAATTCTCCAATCACGGACCGCTTGCTGCCGGGCGAGGGGGAAATGGCCACATCTATGTCCGCCAGGCAGGAGACTTCGCCGCAATCCACACAGACAAAGTGCGGATGCTGGGCGGCATGCTCGCGCCCCTGGCGCCTGGTTTCGAACCGCCAGAGGTGATCTCCCAACTCGGTCCTCGAGACGAGGCCGGCGTCGCTCAAATCAATCAGGTTCCGATAAATCGTAGCACGGTCGAAGCCTTGCGGCGCCAGCTCATCGGCCAGTTCCGCGTGGCTCAAGGGGGCCGTGGCCTCGTCAAGCTGGGCCAGCACGGCCAGCCGCGCCAGCGTGGTGCGCAGACCGGCCTCGCGCAGGCGGCGGCGCAGCTCGTCGCGTGAGGCTTCGGGGGTGGTTTTCTTAGGCATGAGCTGAGATGATCTTGCGGTGCTGGCCGCAGATAGCCGGCAAAACGTCGGCCAGCGTGCTGCTGCTCCACGCGACGACAGATTCGTCCCGGCGCGGCAAGCGAAGCGTCTGTATCGTACCACACCCAGGCCGCGTTGGGGCGATTTTTTCCCTTTCAGCCTGGCCGCCTTCAGCCCTAGAATACGGGGGGCGGGGCCGCAGCCGCCTGGTCGGAATTCTGAGGCAGCGCCCTTTCGGCGCGCACAGACAGGCGGACGGCACGGAGCGCCCAGTTACCTATGAACTTGAGCCTGGAGAATTCCAGTCACGCTTGGAGCGTCGTCTCTGAACGGGTTGAGGCCCTGGTCGCGGCCTGGGATGCCGGCGGCGAGACGCCGGCGCTAGCCGCTTATCTGCCCGATGCGCCTGAGGCCTTGCGGCGATTGACTCTGGTGGAATTGATCAAAGTCGATCTGGCCTATCGCTGGGAGCGCCCCGAGGGCCGTCGGCGATTGGAAGACTACCTGGCCGAGTTTCCGCAGTTGGCCGACCAGGGCGAGCTCCCTTCCGATTTGATCTATGAAGAGTATTACGTACGCAAACAGGCCGGCGACGACCTTTGCGTAGACGACTGCTGCCAGCGCTTTCCGCAACAGGCCGAAGAATTGCGCCGACTGCTGGGCGGTGAAGACGTCTCTTACCACACGACCGTGCTGGTGCGGCAGCGGCCCCCCGTCCCGATCGAGGTCGGAGAGAGCATCGACGATTTCGACTTGCTCGTGCATCTCGGCAAGGGCGCCTTCGCCGACGTGTTCCTGGCCCGCCAGCGATCGATGCAGCGGCTGGTGGCGCTGAAGATCTCGGCCGATCACGGCAGCGAGCCGCAGACGATGGCTCAGCTCGACCACCCGAACATCGTCCGGGTTTACGACCAGCGTTTGCTGCCGGAGCGACAGTTGCGGCTGTTGTACATGCAGTACGCCTCAGGCGGCACGCTGCAATCCGTGATCAACGCCGTGCGCCAAACGTCGACGGTGCTGCGGAGCGGTAAAACCCTGTTGAGATCCATCGATGAAACGCTCGACGCACGCGGCGAGTCGCCTCCGACCGAGTCGCCATGGCGACATCGACTGGCGGAATGGGACTGGCCGACCGTGAGCTGCTGGCTGGGCGCTCGCCTGGCCGCGGCGCTGGACTACGCCCACCAGCGCGGCGTGCTGCACCGCGATTTGAAGCCGGCCAACGTGCTGATCACCGCCGACGGCAGCCCCAAGCTGGCGGACTTCAACATCAGTTTCAGCCCCAACGTGGCGGGCGCCACGCCGGCGGCCTACTTCGGCGGCAGCCTGGCCTACATGTCGCCCGAGCAGCTCGAAGCGTTCAACCCCGACCATCCGCGCACGCCCGACGAGGTTGAGGTCCGCAGCGACATCTATTCTTTAGGCGTGGTGCTGTGGGAATTGCTTACCGGCGCGCGGCCGTTTCGCGACGAGCGCGTCGGCTCGGCCTGGTCGAGCACGCTCGCCGACATGACGGAGCGCCGCCGCGCGGGCGTGACTCAGGAGATGCTGGCTTCGCTGCCGCCCGACTTGCCGCCGGGCCTGGCCGACGTGTTGTGCAAGTGCCTGTCGCCTGAGCCGGCAAACCGGTTCGCCACGGCGGGCGAATTGGCAGCACAATTGCAATTGTGCCTGCAGCCGCAGTTGCAGCGTCTGCTGCAGCCGCAACGAGGCGATTGGGCCCTGACCTTGCGCCGCTTCAGCTTGTCCGCGTTGATCCTGGGCGGCGTGCTGCCGAATCTGGCGGCCAGCGTACTCAACATCACTTACAATGGCTTCGAAATCATTCGCTGGCTGGAGCCGCGCCCCACTTCGGAGGATTCCGTCTATTCCATCTATTGGCTTCAGATATGGGTCGTCAATCCGATCGCCTACTCGCTGGCGATCGTCCTGCTGGTCAGTCTGGCCCTGCCCATCGTGCGCGCGGTCCGCGGCACGGCGCGCGATGCGACGGAACAGCGGGCGGCCGCGCGCAGGCGTGCGCTCGTCTTCGGCGACTGGGTCGCTTGGGTTTCCGCTGCCGAATGGGCGATATCCGGGATCGTGTTTCCGCTCTGGCTGTACCTGAAAGACGTCTCGATCGACTACAGCCATTTCCTGCATTTCCTTACCTCGCAAACGCTGTGCGGGCTGATCGCCGCCAGTCTCAGCTTCTTCCTGATTACCTGCCTGACGACGCACGCCTTCTTTCCGGCGCTCGTCGAACCGCAGCAGCACGACTCCGAATCCGTGCGCGGACTGCAAGCCCTCTCGCAACGCACCGGCCGGTATTTCGTGCTGGCGATGGGCGCCTACTTCCTGGCGATTTTCGCCGTGTTATGGCTGGCCAACTCGAACGACGACCGGATCGCCATTGCCGTGTTGGGCGCCGTCGGTTTTCCCGGCTTTGCCCTGGCCTATGCGCTCTCCGGCATGATTCGTCGCGATATCTCCGCCTTGGCCGCCGTCGTCGCACCCGCGCGCGAGGGCATAGGCGGCGGCAGCGAGCTTTCGGATTCGTCCTGGTCGATTTCGCGGTGACGCGGCGATTAAAAAGCGCGGCTCTTGTTTGCCCCGTTTTGCCTCGCCATGAGTCTGGCCCGTATGTTCACGGGCGATGCCAAGCATGCTTACCAGCGCGCCAAGGCTCGCGTGAAAGCATGGCGCCCTGAAACCGGCTATTAACTCGACTTAACTCGATTGCCGTATGATCACGGCGGCTGATTTTCGCGATGGCCGCCAAAGCTGCGAATATGCTTTCTTGTACGCTGCCAGGCTGAGCTCGAGCGCAGCCTCTCCCACTTGGCCTGAAAGCCGGGGCGATCAAAGACTTCAGGATTTACGACTCCGTTCGGGCGGCGGCCTTCAACCAGGTCGATCATTCCCTGGCAGGCCGCGCGGCCGATGTCGCGGAAGAGCTCGTCGGTCCAGGCGATGCAGTGCGGCGCCAGCAGCACGTTGTCGAGCTGGGCCACGCGTGGCGGCGCCGTCAGCGGCTCGCCCACGAAACAATCGATTGCCGCCCCGGCAATGCGGCGCTCGCTTAGAACCTCGTACAAGGCGTCTTCGTTTACAATCCCGCCGCGCGCCGTGTTGATCAGGCAGGCGGTCGGCTTCATCAACGCCAATTCGCGGGCGCCGATCAGGTCGCGAGTCTGCTCGTTCAACGGGCAATGCAGCGAGACGTAATCGGCCGTCGCCAGCAGCTCATCGAGCGGCACGAGCCTGGCGCCTTGCTCGACAACTTCCGCCGCCGAGGCGAACGGATCGAACACGAGCGGCCGTTGCATATCGAATCCGGCCAGCAACCTGGCGACCATGCGGCCAATGCCGCCGAAACCGACGATGCCCAGCGTTCGCTGGCGCAGTTCGCTCCCCATGTACTGGCTGCGATCTTGCCAGCGGGCTTCGCGCACCAGCCGATCCTTGACGCGCAGATGATGAGACAATGCCAGCATCCAGCCGACCGTCGCCTCGGCCACCGAGTAATCGACGGCGCCCGCGGTGATGAACAACAGCACGTCGGCGTCGGTGCATGCCGCGACGTCAACGCTGTCAAACCCGACGCCGAAGCGGCCGATGGCCAACAGTTCCTCGCTGGCTGATAAACTACCGGCCGTGACTCGCGGCGCCAGCACGATGGCGCCGTTGACGTTTTGCAACTGTTCCGGCTCAATCTCCGGCCGATGTTCGGCGATTCGATCGAATTGAAGCTGCGGATGGTCGGCAAGCAGATCCAACCCGATCTCGCGATACTTCAGCCGACCGTCGGCCTCGTAAAAGTCGGCCGTCAAGGCGACGCGAAACGGCTGCGGAGCGTTCATTGCCAAGGGTTCCCCTCCTGAGTTGCACAACGTTCGTCGACCACGATGCGGTCGGGCTTCGGCCCGGCGTAGACCCACAACATCTCCATCGGGCCGTCCGACTCGTTGATGAAGTAATGGATGCGGCCGCGAGGCTGCAACGCAGTCGCACAGTCGCTCATTGCATAGCGCCGCCCTTCGACGACGCACGTCGCCTGGCCCGAGATGATGCAGATCGACTCGTCGAAGTCGTGAAAATGCGCCGGCAGGCGTCCGCCCGGATGAAACAGCCCATAGCCGCCGCTCATTTCGATTCCCGGCAAGAGTACGTCGTTGAAGCAATCGATGAATTCCGTCCCTGGCCCGGCAACGCCTCGCCTGGCCGCGGCGAAGCGATTCACTCGCTCCGCGCCGGCCAGACCAGAGGAAGTTTCGCCCATTGCGCGCCGCGAGAAGAACTTATTGACCAGCGTTCTGCTCGGAGAATCGGTCGCCATGGCAATGTGCAGCACGGCCGGTTCGCTGGTCGAGGCGTTTCGCCCAAAATGCGCGCGGCCGGCGGGAATCACCACGTTGTCCAATTTGTTGAGCGAGTAGATGCGGCCCTCGACTTCGACCGTTATGGCGCCCGAGAGCAGCGTGATCGATTCGGTGAATGCGTGCTCGTGGTACGGCAACTCGGCTCGCGGCGCAAACGTGACCAGACCGGTGGTGAGCTTTTTCGCTGCGTTATGTTTGCCTACCTGCGCTTCGAAGACCACGCCGTCGGCAATCTCGGTTTTCGGCCCGGCGCCGACGGAAGTCATGACTTCCGGCCGATCGGGACGCATCGATTCGGGCGGACGGGCCAGCGGCGCCGCGGGGGCTGCGGGTCCGGCTGCCAACGAGGCTTGCATGGCTCGATCTCGCTTGACGGTCGCCAGCGATGCTCGCAACGAACGCAACAGCAACCCCGAGTCGATGCCGACGCCCAGCATGCGAAAGCCTTGCTCCTGCCGCTCGATGAGATTTTCCGGACAGGTCGCCAGCAGGCCGCAGTTTTTGCCGGCGCGAAGAATAAGGTCTTTCGTCTGCAAGATTTGCTCGGCCACTCCCGGCCCCTCCCATTGGCCGCGATAGCCGGCCGTCGAAGAGAAATCGGCCGGACCGAACAAGAACAGCTCCACGCCGTCAACCTGGCACATCAGCGGCGCCTGCCGCGCGGCCTTGACGGTTTCGATGATCGGCACGACCAGTACGTGGTCGTTGGCCTCGGCCGCGTGCTCGACAAAGCACTGCCCCCAACAAGTAGCGCGCTCGGCGCCGATGCCGCGCAGACCCTCGAGCGGATAACGGGCGAACGCCACCGCCTGCTTGAGCTGCTCGGCCGTCTCGACCCAGGGAATGACGATTCCATCAGCGCCGATATCGAGCGCCCGCTTGATCAATCCGCCGTTAAGTTCCGCCACGCGCACCAGCGCCACCGTATCGCTGCGGACCGTGGCGCGCAGGTGCTCGACAATTTCCTTCCAGTCGAGATGGCCATGTTCGGCGTCGATCACGACCCAATCGAGCCCGAGCGACACGGCCATCTCCGTAATGCTCGGCGACTCGAGCGTGATCCACAGGCCGAACACCGATTCGCCCGCGGACAGCTTGCGGCGCAGAGATTGAATGGCGGTAGTTTTCATGCGGCGTTTATCGAGGCTTTCATAAATTGCTTGAACACTGATCGCTTACTGATTATCATTCTGATCATCAGTGATCTAACAGGGCGTTGCGGAGGTGTCAAGCGACCATGGTAGTTGCCTCGGGCGGAAAGTCGACCAAGGGCGCCGCGAGCGTGCTGGAATCGATCTGGGTGATGGTCCGTGAAAGCGGACTGAAGGCGGGCGACCAACTCCCGTCGATTCGCGAATTGGCCGATCGGCTGGAATTGAAACACACGGCGGTGCGAGATGCGTTGCTCAAGGCGGAGGCGATGGGCCTGGTGGACATTTTGCCGCGGGCCGGCGCCTTTCTGCGAGCCAACCCGCCGGGAGCAGCAGCCAACGAAGAACCGCTGGCCGGCGCCTTCCAGGAAGCATTCGTCGGCGAAGCTCCAGCGGACGGCGAACAGAACCTGTTTCACTTGCTCGACGCCCGGCGCCTGATCGAAATCGAACTGGCCGGCCGGGCCGCGGAGCGCCGGCGCCTGGAAGACTTGCTGCCGGTGCGCCGAGCGCTGGAGGCGCTTTTACAATTGCCCGCCGACGCGCCGCGGTCTGAGTACGTCGCTCACGACATTCGCTTTCATGTCGAGATTGCACGGCTGTCCGGCAACCAGGTCTTGTTCGCCGTGCAGCGTACGCTGATGGAGTTGCTCCGGCCGCACTTGAACGAGGTGCCGCGAGATCGGCAGCGCCGCAGCAAGACCGACCATTCGCACAGGGCCATCTACGAGGCCCTGGTGGCGGGCGATGCGGAAAAAGCCCGCAAGGAAATGCGCGAGCATCTGAGCCTGGCTTACGACGGCCTGCTGCGTGACATTCAGAAGATTCCCTCCATCTCCAGTTGAGCCTGCCCGCCGAGGTTTTCGCATGCGTTTCGTCCGTGACTGGCTGGTGCTTTGTCATCGCTTCGTTTTGGGGCGGGCACGGACCGTAGGGTGGGCAGTGCCCACCGGCGAATCGTGGTGGGCAGTGCCCACCCTACGGGGCTGCCTGGCGTTGCTGATTGCGATCCTGGCGCCGGCTCATGCGCTACGCGGCGACGAGGCGGGGTTGGAA
>DASZUP010000713.1:0-12621 GCA_035547635.1 Pirellulales bacterium | reverse complement strand
CGGATCGATGATGCCCCAGGCGCATTCCACCTCGTCGCTGCGGGCGAACAGGCTGGCGTCGCCGGCCAGCACGTCCAGCAGCAGCCGCTCGTAAGCGTCGGGCATGCTGCGGCGGAACTGCGCGTCGAAGCGAAAGTCGAGATCGGTAAGTCGCAGTTCCATGCCGGCATCGGGCACTTTGGTCTGGAAGTGCAGTTGCATGCCTTCGGCCGGCTGGATGTGGATCACCAGCCGGTTGGCGTCGAACTCGCCCGGGACGGGGAACATCACGTGCGGCGGCTGGCGGAACTGGATCACGATCTGCGTCGTGCGGCAATTGAACGCCTTGCCGCTGCGCAGATAGAACGGAACGCCTTGCCAGCGCCAGTTGTCGACATACAGCTTGAGCGCCGCGAAAGTCGCCGTATGGCTGCCGGGCGCCACGCCCGGCTCGCTCGCGTAGCCAGCGTATTGGGCTCGCACCGTGTTGGCTGCCACGGCGTCGCCGGAGAGCGAGCGGATGGCCTGCAGCACCTTGACCTTTTCATTTCGCACCAGATCAGCTTCGAGCCGGGCCGGCGCTTCCATGGCGGTGATGGTCAGCAACTGCAGCAGGTGATTCTGGAACATGTCGCGCAATACGCCGGCCGTATCGTAATAGCCCGCGCGCCGCCCGACGGCCACCTCTTCGGCCGCGGTGATCTGCACATGATCGATGTAGTTGCGGTTCCAGAGCGGCTCGAAAATGGCGTTGGCAAAGCGGAACACCAGGATGTTCTGGACCGTCTCTTTGCCCAGGTAGTGATCGATGCGATAGACCTGCCGCTCGGCAAACACGCGATGCACCGCTTCGTTGAGCGAGCGAGCCGAGACCTGATCGACGCCGAACGGCTTTTCGATCACGATCCGCCGTGCGCCACGGTTCTCGTCCGCCAGTCCGCTGGCGCCCAGCCCGGCAACGGCCGTTTCGTAGAACTGCGGCGCCGTAGCCAGGTAGTAGATTCGCGTCGTTTCGCCGCCGAGATCCAACTCGTCGAGCCGCTGCGAAAGCCGTCGCAAGTCCGCTTCTTCGCCCAGATCGCCCGGCTGGTAATGGATCGCCGCGGAAAACGCCTTCCACGATGCTTCGTCGAAATTCTGGCCTGCGAACTTAGCCGTGCTTTGGGCCAACTCGCTGCGCCACTGCTCGTCGCTGAACTTGCTGCGGGCGAGCCCGACGATCTTCGTTCCTTCAGGCAAACGCTGCTTGCGAAACAATTGGTACAGCGCCGGAACCAGCTTACGGCTGGTCAAGTCGCCTGAGGCGCCGAAGATCACGATCATGTAGGGCATGGCGATATGAACGAGAGGAGGAAGAGGCTCGGCCCGCAGGCGCGAAGCTATCAAGTTACAGCGGGACGGCGAACACAGAGAAGCAGACGCATTGAGCCACGGATTTGCACGGATCAAACACGGATGTTCTCCTATTGTTCGGCTTTCTTCATCCGTGATAAATCCGTGCAAATCCGTGGCCCAAGAAACTCCGTGTTCTCTGTGCCCTCGGTGGCGATCTCCTACTTCGTCCCCCCTAATCTCCTCTTCATCCCCGCATCCCCTTTAAAAATGGTGGCGAACCTCAGAGCCGCATCGCCGTGAAGCCGCCGTCAACGTAGTAGGAGGCGCCGGTGATGAAACTTCCGGCCTGGCGCGAAAGCAGCAGTAACGCGGCGCCGGCCAGTTCGTGCGGTTCGCCGAAGCGGGCCATCGGCGTCTGCCGCATGATGTTGGCCGTGCGGTCGGCGTCGAGAATTTTGCGATTCTGCTCGGCGGGAAAAAAGCCGGGACACAGCGAATTGACGCGCACGTTGCTCGGCGCCAGTTCGCGGGCCACGTTCTGAGTCAGGTTCACCACCGCCGCCTTTGAAGCCGAATAGGCGAAGACCCTGGAAAGCGGCTTGTCGGAAGAGACGCTGGCGATATTGAGGATCGAACCTCCTTCGGGCGATTCGGCCATCTTCCGGCCGAAAAGCTGACAGCCCCAGTGCACCGCCCGAAGATTCGAATTGATGACCCACTCCCAGTCTTCGTCGCGGACTTCGAAGTAGGAACTGGCGGAGTTGACGCCCGCTCCGTTGATGAGCATGTCGACCCGGCCGCAGGTCTTGATGACATGCGCCAGCAAGGACTCGATCGATTCGCGGCTGGAGACGTCGACCGCGGCGAACGCGGCCTTGCCGCCCAAGGCTTCAATGGCGCGAACTCGCTCCTCGCCTCGTTCGGCGCCGCGTCCTGCGACGACGACAAAGGCGCCAGCTTGCGCCAGCGCTTCGGCCAGGGCGCCGCCCAACACGCCCGTGCCTCCGATCACCACGGCGACCTGGCCGGAAAGCCCGAAAAGCCGGTTCAGATATTCCGTTGTCATAGGTTCCTCGCTAACGCGTCGGGTGAATGCGGCTTGCGGCTAATCCTGCGGCGGGCGGCGCAAATGCAGCCAGTCGGTGTGGAACACGCCGCTCTTGTCGGTCCGTTCGTAGGTGTGGGCGCCGAAGTAATCCCGCTGCGCTTGCAGCAGATTGGCGGGCAAACGCGGCGAGCGATACCCATCGTAATAGGTAAGCGCGGTCGAGAACGCCGGCACGGGAATTCCCAGTTCAAACGCCGTAGTGACGACGTGCCGCCACGCCGCCTGGCTCTGCTCGACCGCCTGCGTGAAGTAGGGCGCGAACAGCAGGTTCTCCAGTTGCGCGTCGGCGTCGAACGCTTCTTTGATCCGCTCCAGGAACCGGGCCCGAATGATGCAGCCGCCGCGCCACAGCAGCGCGATATTGCCATAGTCGAGCGGCCATTCGTGTTCCTGGGCCGCAGCCTGCATCTGCACGTAGCCTTGGGCATAGCTGCAGATCTTCGAGGCATACAGCGCCTGGCGGACCTGTTCGACGAACTGCTTTTTGTCGCCCTGATAGGTTCCGCTGGGGCCGGTAAGCAGCTTGCTGGCTCGAACGCGGGCATCTTTCAAGGCCGACAGGCAGCGGGCGTACACGGCCTCGGTCACCAGCGTGCTGGGCACGCCGAGATCGAGCGCCAATTGGCTCATCCACTTGCCCGTCCCCTTGGCGCCCGCCTTGTCCATGATCAAATCGACCAGGTCGCCGCCGGTGTCTGGATCCTTGACGCTGAAGATGTCGCGGGTGATTTCGATCAGGTAGCTGTCCAATTCGCCCTTGTTCCACTCGGCGAACACGTCGTACAGTTCGGCATTCGACAGGCCCAACGCCTGCTTGAGCAGGAAGTAGGCCTCGCAGATCAACTGCATGTCGCCGTACTCGATGCCGTTGTGCACCATCTTCACATAGTGCCCCGCCCCGCGCGGACCGACCCATTCGCAGCAGGGGATGTCGTTATTGGGCCCGACCTTGGCCGCGATGGCCTGAAAGATCGGCTTGACCAGCGGCCATGCGTCCGGGCTGCCGCCGGGCATCATACTGGGCCCGATCAAGGCGCCTTCTTCGCCGCCTGAGACGCCTGTGCCGACGTAAAGCAGACCTTTCGACTCGACATACTTCGTGCGTCGTTCGGTATCCGCGTAGTACGTGTTGCCGCCGTCGATGATCACGTCGCCCGGCGAGAGCAGCGGCAGCAGGTGTTCGATCAAGTCGTCGACGGCCGGTCCGGCCTTGACCATCAGCATCACCTTGCGCGGCTTGGCCAGCGCGCCGACCAGTTCTTCCAGGCTATGGCAGCCGACGAACTTCTTGCCGGCCGCGCGGCCGCTGATCAGTTTGTCGACCACGCTCGTCGTGCGGTTGAAAACCGCAATCGAATAGCCGCGGCTCTCGATGTTGAGCGCCAGATTCTCGCCCATGACGGCGAGACCAATCAGTCCAATATCACAAAGTTCAGCCATGAGTCAGTCCGAGTTCAAGAAAGTCCAAGGTCCCAAGTCCCAGGTCCAAAGGCGCTTACTTTGATGCGACTTTGGAATTGCCGCGTTGGGTTTATTTGTGTTCCCAGGGCGGTCGCGAGGGCAGGTACGCGTCAAATTCGTCCAATAGTTGTTGTTGATAACTGCCGGCAAACGTGCCGGAGAGGAACTTGTCGATCCCTTCCTCGCAGAAGCGGCGCCAACTGGCGTCTTCGGCGCCGGGGTTAATGGGGAAGAATAAGGCCTCATTGGCTTGGGCCGCCTGGTAGTCGCCCGGCGCGTCGCCGATCATTAGCGTATGGCCCGGGGCATATTGCTTGGCGGCGCCGAGCGTTTGTTTCTTCGTCCCCGTTTCCTGGCCGCAGATAGCCGCCACGTACCTGGCGATGTCGTGCTCTTCCCATTCACGCTTCAAGGCGTC
This sequence comes from Pirellulales bacterium, assembly GCA_035547635.1. Taxonomy (GTDB): domain Bacteria; phylum Planctomycetota; class Planctomycetia; order Pirellulales; family JAICIG01; genus JAICIG01. Next base: position 8,320 of record DASZUP010000713.1, on the reverse strand, counting down.
GTTGGGCGTAGCTGAAATCACCAGCATGTCGGCCTTGCCCGAGAGCTTTTCCAGCGATTCGCGAACATACGGAAACGGCGGTACGCCGCGGACGAAGCGCTCGACCGTCTCGTTCACGGCCTTTGACCAGGAAAGAGCTTGCTTCAAATCCGGATCGCCTGTCTTCTCGACGGCGGCGGCCAGCGACGGATTGGCCAGTTTGCTCTCGGTCTTGATCCAATTGACCAGGCCATCGGGAATGGTGATCTTCACGCCTCGAGCCAGCACTTCGGGCCGCTTGGCGAGCCACTCCAGCGTTTCCACCAGGGCCGGAAAACGATTGATGCCGCGGCTCTTGGAGTAGAGATTGACGAATTCCGCCGCTTCCCGCGCGTACTTGCTGATGCCCTGCAGATCGTAGCTGTTGATCGTGTTTGGGATGAAGCACTCTTTGTGCTTCACTTCCATCGTGTCGAACGCGCATCCGTCCGAATCGATGCCGACCAGATATTCGCACTTCCGCTCGAATTCAAAACTCACGTCCCAACCTCTCCTTGATGATTCGACTCTTGATGCCGCCTTGCCCGGCCTTATGGTGTTAACTCTTAGCCTTCGCCCGATCCGCTTGCGGCACGTACTTGTCCAGCTTCTGACTGGCGAAGATCGGCTGAAAACGCGTCAAGCGTTGACGGCCGTCGACGAGCGGCAGGCTGACCATGTCTTCGCCGACCAGCGGCTTGGCGTAACGCACGAAGTCGTCGGTGACGTCGTAGCCGTTTGGCGCAATCCATTTCTCCGGGAAAGCTCGCTCGCTGTTAGCCACTTCCGTCAGCGGAACCTTGTCGTAGCGCACGCCGTAAATTGATCCGGGATTGCGCAGGATGGTCGACATAAAGCCGCTTTCGCCGCCGGCAGCTAACAACGCCGCCATCTGGCCGCTGCGGTAGGCTTCCTCTAAGTCGACGGTGGAGGCGTATGCCATGGCGTGCCGCTGGTCGGTGCCCGAAACGTTGCCGCGCGCGGCGCCTTTGCAGGCCAGGCCGACCTTGTTCAGGTAATTGACCACGATCTGAGCCACGGTCAATTGACTGGCGCTGAACGAAACGTGGCCGAACGAGTCTTTGACCTCGCCCAGGCTGCCAACGTCGAAACCTTCGCTGACCACCACGATGCAGCGGCCCGTGCTGCGAAGCTGGTCATTGACCTGGTCGGCCAGTTGCTCCAGCGAACAGGGACTTTCGGCCAGGTAGATTTGCAGCGGCATTTCGCGCGCGGGGTCGGCCAGCCGCGCCGCGGCCGGAATGAAGCCGATCTTGCGCCCCATGGCCTGCATCACCAACACCGGATCGGCAGGCGAACTGCCGGCGTTTTCCTCGTTGGCGTTCTGGACCATGTGCATCCAGTACTTGGCCACCGAGCCGAAGCCGGGCGTGTGGTCGATCAGCTTGAACTCGCTGTCGCCGACGTCGTTGTCGATCGTCTTGGGCACGCCGACGGCCACCAGTTCCAGCCCGCGTTCGCGAGCCAGCGCGGCAATCTTGTTGGCCGTGTCCATCGAGTCATTGCCGCCGATGTACAGGAAGTAACCGATCTCGTGCGCCTTGAGCACTTCGATCACTCGCTCGAAGTCTTCCTGCTGGTTGGCTTTCAGCTTGTAGCGGCAGGTGCCGATCGAGCCGGCCGCAGGGGTGAACCGCAGCAGCGAAACCTCTTCAGCGGCCTGCGCCGACAGGTCCAGCAGTTCTTCCTTCAGCACCCCTTCGATGCCGTGGTAGCCGCCGTAGACCGTGCCGATTTCGGACAGTTCGCGGGCCGTTTCGAGGATTCCCCGCAGGCTGTTATTGATTACCGGGCTGGGCCCGCCGCTTTGCGCCACGACCATATTGCGGGGGCGCCGAGATGATTGGCTCATAAATACCGTCTTTGAATCGCACGAAAACCGACAGGGAACGAACGAGAAACCGGCCGCAAAACAGCGGATTGTAGCGGCTCGGCGAGGCGCTCGCTAGCGGCGCCCGCCCCAGTGGGCGGTGGGCGAAATGCCGCTTGTCGAGCTGGTCAGACCGGCTCGAGGCAGGAACGCTAGGAACCACGCGCCACCAATAGGGGCCGCTGGCGGCAGAGCGTCAGCGATGCCCCAGGGAAGTGCGTACTCGCCTGGAAATCAGTCTGATCCCCAGCGGTTCGGTTATTAATCAACGGATGCCTGATAGGGCTCCGCTACGTCCGGATCCTCAGCGCGGCGCGTGAAGCGATCCCAAAATGGATTTAGGCGTCGCCCATGCGCAGCCCTGCCAGCCGGTCTCCTCCGTCAATCCAACTTTGACGCAGCCTTACGCGGCCCGGCGCAATTCCCGACGCACTTGCTCGCGATGGATATCCGCCAGCACCGACTGTACGACGCGCCCGCTGGCGTGCTGAAAAACGGTCTGCTGCAGCGTTGCCGTGAGATGCGGAGTGCGACCCGCCAGGGCGGCCAGTTCGGTGCGGAGGATCGGGCCGGCCTTGGCCAGCACGTAGCCCCGAGCTTCGGCCCGACTCATGGCCCCGGTTCGCCCTTCGACGCAGTCGCGAACCGGCGCGTAAGTGCGCTGGGCCAACTGCCGGGCTAATTCCTGAACGGACGGGACGCTTCGAATCCGAGCTACAAGGTCGCCGAAAAGCATGGCTGAGTGCATCCTCTGCAAGACCGTTGGGGGCGAAAGAGGCCTACCTAGGGATCGTTCCGCCGGGGCTTGCTTCTTCAACGCATTTTACGCATCTACCGAAACTCAATCGGCGCCGAGATATAGGCGCAACGGACCGCTCGCCCCAAGAAGTTGAACGCACTGTCGCAGCGGCGTTACGGTTTGCCTGTAAAGCCTTGTTCGCCCAGCCAGAACTCGCACGCGCTTGTCCACGGATGGAGCTTGGCGCGCTCGTAGGTCCTGAAGCCCAGTCCGATGCCGTGCCGCCCTTTTTGATACAGGTGCAGAGCAAACGGCACGCCGGCCTTGCGCAGCGAGTCGGCCATGACCAGCGCGTTTTCAACGACCACGCCAGGATCTTCAACGGTCTGCCAGATAAAGCAAGGCGGAGTCTGCTCCGTGACGTTCAAGGCCGGCGAATAGGCCCGAATCTGGTCGGCCGTCGGTTCGGGCCCCAGGAACCGCTCGTGGCGTTCTGGTTTATCGTTGCGATCGAAGAGAATGAAGGCATAGCAAAGTATCGTCGCATTTGGACGCGAGCTGACTCGCTCGATCGGATCGGACGCATCGGTTTTCCCATCATCAAAGCGGGTGCTCAGCGTGGCCGAAAGGTGGCCTCCGGCGGAAGAGCCCAGGATGCCGATCCGGTTGGGATCGAGCCCCCACGCATCGGCATTCGCCCGCACCGTTCTCACGGCTCTTGCGGCGTCGCCCAGGATTTCAGGGATGTGATAGCCGTCCTTGATCAACCGGTACTTGAGCACGAACGCAGCAATGCCCAGGTCATTGAGCCACTTCGCAAACGGCTCGCCCTCGTGAGGCGCCAAGACGTTGTACCCTCCGCCCGGGCAGACGATGACCGCGGCGCCGGTCTCTTTTTCCGCGGCAGGCCAGTGGGGCGTGAGGCGGGGAATGTCCTGCTCTTCTTTTCCCAACGCGCCGGGAGCAGCCTCGGCCCATAACCGCAGCGGCTGTTCCGGGCGTTCCGCCGCGCGCAGCAGGCTGGAGCAAAGCAAAGGCAGGGCGGCGAGCAGTGCAAATCGCATGGCAGGTTCCGATGAGAAGGTGAAGTTAGCGTAAGGCAGGGAAGCGGCTGCTCCCCCTCGCCGATTATAAGCGGCTTCACGAGGTCGTGCGACGACGCGAGGCGAGCAGCCGGCGAAGCGCCGTCGTTTACGGTCGGAATGTGAGCGTCGACCATCAGCCCGGCGCGTCAAGGCAGGGATCCTGGCCTAACTCTCGCTGCATTTTGCGCCGCTCTCGTTCGTCGTTTCTCAAGGCCCTACGCTGAGTGAAATGTCGGCGCTCAACGATGCGCTGCGCTTTGCGGAACGCCCAGGCCAGATGTTCAAACGGACCAGGGCTTTTCTCGCCAAACTCCTCCAACCAGAGCGCTCTCTGCGGACCCAACCCGGCTAACAGAATGTCGTCGTCGAGCGCCAGAAACTGCCGGTAGCTGCCCGGGTCTCCCTGGCGTCCGCAGCGCCCGATCAGTTGGCGATCGATGCGCGCCGCTTCGTGCATCTCCGAAAGGATTACGTGCAGCCCGCCGAACTCGGCGACGCCCGGACCCAGGCGGATATCGGTGCCGCGTCCGGCCATGTTCGTCGAGACGGTGACTTGTCCGCGTTCTCCGGCGCGCGCGATGATTTCGGCTTCGTAAGCGGCATGATAGGCATTGAGCACCTGATGTTCGGTGCCGGCGGCGGCCAACAGGTCCGACAATCGCTGCGACTTTTCGATAGTCCGCGTGCCGATCAGCACGGGGCGACCGCTTGCTTGCACCTGAACGACTTCCGCAACGATTGCCGCATGCTTCCGCTCGCCGTCGCCGAAAATCAGCTCGGGCCAGTGCTGACGGATCGCGGGTCGATTGGTCGGAATCGTCCGCACGCGGACCTCGTAAATCGTGCGCAGCTCGCGCGCTGAGTTGATGGCGGTGCCGGTCATGCCGCACAGCTTGTCGTAGCGGCTGAAGAAATCCTGCACCGTAATCCTCGCGGCTTGTCCCGTCGGCACGGCGATCTCGAGCCCTTCTTTCGCCTGAATGGCCTGCTGCGTGCCGTCGAACCACATGCGACCTTCGGCCAGTCGTCCTGAATACTCGTCGACGATCACGATCTGGTCGTCGCGCACCACGTAATGCTGCTCGCGGAACATGACGAGCTCGGCTTTGATTGCTCGTTCGACGAACTCGTACGCGGTGAACGTGCCGACTGCGTCCATCGCCGCGGGCTTGGGCAGACCGCGGCAGAATTTTCTGCCGGCGGCGGTGAGTTCGACGGTCTTTTTCTCTGCGTCAAAAACATAGTGCGATCGTCGATCGAACCGAGACGCAACCGCAGCCGCCCAGCGATAACATTCGGCCTGGGCTTTTTCCTTGGCGGTCGCCGCCGCCGAAAGAATCAGGGGAGTGCGGGCGTCGTCAATCAGAATGCTGTCGGCTTCGTCGACAAGGATGAAATGCAGCGCTCGGTGTACCGGCGCCTCTGATTTCTCGCCGTTCTGACTGACGCCCAGCATGGCGCCCAGCAAATCGGTCCGGCCCTCTTCGGCTTTACGGTTCAGCAATCGGTCGCGCAGGTAATCGAAGGCGAATTCGCCGGACGTTCCGTAGGTAACATCGCAGCCGTAAGCCTGACGTCTCTCAAACTGCGACATCTGACCTTGGATCACGCCCACTTGCAGCCCGAGCGTCTCGTAGATCGGCCGCATCCATTCCGCGTCGCGCCGCGCCAGGTAGTCGTTCACCGTGGCTATATGAGCGCCGCGTCCCCGCAGCGCGTTCAGGTACGCGGGTAGCGTGGCGGCCAAGGTTTTCCCTTCGCCCGTTTGCATTTCGACGATCGAGCGGCGGTGCATGGCGATGCCGCCCAGCAGTTGGACGTCGAAGTGTCGCATGTTCAGAGTCCGGCGACCGGCTTCGCGGACCATGGCATACGCTTCGGGCAGCAGTCGATCCAGAGGTTCGCCGCTTTTCGCACGATATCTCAGCGCGAGACTGCGTTTGCGCAGTTCCTGGCCGGTGATCGCCGTCAGTTCGGCTTCGCGAGCGGCAATGGCGGCCAGCCAGTCAGACCAGGTTGAAAACACGCCCGGACTTGATCCTCGAGCGATCAGCGAAGTGAACGGGGCGCCGAAATTCATGGACCGTGCTCTCGTGCCTTAAGGCGGGGCAAGCAACCGCCCGCCGCACGTATCGTGGAGGCGGATGGAGATTCCCGCAAGTCATTGTTTCGTGGGGATGGTTTCACTCGCGGCCGTCCCGCTCGGGGGCCGGCCCCCAAGCGGACGGTTATGCAGGTGGAGCGCTCCGGGCGGTGCGCCGCCGCGGAACGAGCTTTCGCCAAGCCGCGAGGAGCACGGCTCGTGCCGCCGATGCGAAATCGGAGATTTGGCGCATCGACGAGGCGCACCCTGTGCATTCGATCGTTCGCCATGCGAGCGCGTAAGAACACGCGTCGAAGCAACACGCTGGCGACGTTTTTTTTTGACCGCAGTCAAGCCTTGTGCGGATCGGGACTTAACAGAACCGCTTTCATCGCCGAATCAGGCCGGCGCGTGCACTTGCTTGCCAAAATTTGAGGCGGCTGGTAGCTTTGCCCTACTGCGTTCACCAGTTCTTTGCAAGCTGCCAAGCCGGCGGTGAACATTTAGCGTGGTTGGGCGAACCCAGCAGAGGTTCGCAATCGGGCCAACGTCGGCAGTTTTTTTTCGGGCGATGTCCGCCGCGTGGACATCGGATTTTCTTCTGTGCTTTGCCGGAGGCGTTGCGCGCCTTGGGCGTCCGCAGAATCTTTACCCTCGACACAAACTCGAAGCCAAACTGGCAGCAGCAGACAAAGGACGTCTCTATGTTCTCTCGTTTTCCCGCCGCTTCGCGCATCTCCGCCTGGATGAATGGCGTCAAGGACGGCTATCGTCGCCTGATCACGCGTTTCTACGTACCCCGCGCTCGCGGCGACCAGGATCCGGCGCTCGTTGGACGGCCCCGCCGGTTCCCCTGGCTGCCGTATCATGGCGCTAGATACCAGTCGCTTGAACAGCGCATGGTGCTGTCATCCGATCCCCTGGCTGTGGTGCAACCGGTCGAACCGGCGAACGGCGACGGCGAAGCAGGGCCGGGGGTGTTGGCGCCGGCGGAGTCGCAAAACGACGTCGCGGGAACGCAACTGCAATTATCCGAGCAGAACGCGAGGAACAACGCGGGCAATGGCGTCGGAAGCGGCGACGGCCTCGGAACCACCGACGCCACCGGAAGCGGCTCGGGTTCCGGCTCTGGCAGTTCTTCGGGTTCAGGAAGCTCCTCAGGATCGGGCAGCAGCTCGGGATCCGGTTCGAGTTCCGGCTCCGGCAGTGGCAGTGGCAGTGGCTCTGGTTCTGGTTCTGGTTCTGGTTCTGGGTCTGGGTCTGGCTCGGGGAGCGGCTCTGGTTCTGGTTCTGGTTTGGGGAGTGGCTCAGGGTCGGGCAGCGGGAGCGGCTCGGGCTCTGGCTCCGGCAGTGGTTCCGGTTCAGGCTCCGGTAGCGGTTCCGGGTCTGGGTCTGGCTCCGGGAGCGGGTCAGGGTCGGGTAGCGGAAGCGGCTCGGGCTCTGGCTCTGGCTCCGGTAGTGGCAGTGGCTCAGGCTCCGGCAGCGGATCAGGTTCTGGATCTGGTTCCGGTAGTGGTTCTGGGTCTGGTTCCGGCTCCGGTAGTGGTTCTGGTTCCGGCTCGGGGAGCGGCTCTGGGTCGGGCAGCGGGAGCGGGTCGGGGTCAGGTTCTGGCAGCGGCTCAGGTTCTGGCTCGGGTTCCGGTAGTGGCTCCGGCTCTGGTTCAGGCTCCGGTAGCGGCAGTGGCTCAGGGTCGGGATCGGGGTCCGGTATTGGCTCAGGGTCGGGCAGCGGGAGCGGCTCGGGCTCTGGCTCCGGCAGTGGGTCCGGTTCAGGCTCCGGCAGCGGATCAGGTTCTGGGTCTGGTTCCGGTAGTGGTTCTGGTTCCGGCTCTGGGTCGGGCAGCGGGAGCGGGTCGGGGTCAGGTTCTGGCAGCGGCTCAGGTTCTGGATCGGGTTCCGGTAGTGGCTCCGGCTCCGGTTCTGGATCGGGTAGCGGCTCAGGTTCGGGCAGTGGTTCTGGTTCCGGCTCCGGTTGTGGTTCGGGCTCGGGCAGCGGGAGCGGCTCGGGGTCAGGTTCCGGTAGTGGGAGTGGCTCCGGCTCGGGCAGCGGTAGTGGCTCGGGTAGTGGAAGCGGCTCCGGTTCAGGCAGTGGTTCCGGTTCAGGTTCTGGCAGTGGCTCAGGTTCTGGATCGGGCTCTGGCAGTGGCTCAGGTTCTGGATCGGGCTCTGGCAGCGGCTCAGGTTCTGGGTCAGGCTCCGGCAGCGGTTCAGGGTCAGGCTCGGGCAGCGGGAGCGGCTCGGGCAGCGGGAGCGGCTCGGGATCAGGTTCCGGTAGTGGGAGTGGCTCAGGCTCGGGCAGCGGCAGCGGCAGCGGCTCCGGTTCAGGCTCCGGCAGCGGCTCGGGTAGTGGAAGCGGCTCCGGTTCAGGCAGTGGTTCCGGTTCAGGTTCTGGCAGTGGCTCAGGTTCTGGATCGGGCTCTGGCAGCGGCTCAGGTTCTGGGTCAGGCTCCGGCAGCGGTTCAGGGTCAGGCTCGGGCAGCGGGAGCGGCTCGGGCAGCGGGAGC
>DASZUP010000712.1:0-5358 GCA_035547635.1 Pirellulales bacterium | reverse complement strand
CGAAATGGCGTACGTCAGCGCCGAGGTGCGCAACCCTGAAAAGAATATCTTTCGCGCGTTGATGCTCGGCACGTTGGCCGTGACGTCGATTTACGTGCTGGTCAACGCGGCGTTTCTGCACGCGCTGGGGCTTGAGGGACTGCGGCAGGCGCCCGCCGTGGCCGCCGACGTCTCGCGGCTGGCGCTGGGCGACTGGGGCGGCAAAGCGGTGAGTGGGCTAGTGGCTATTTCTGCGCTCGGCGCCGTGAACGGCATGATCTTCACCGGCGGCCGGATTTACTACGCCATGGGCAAAGAGCACCGGCTGTTCTCGCTGATGGGGCGCTGGAACGCTCGGCTGGGCACGCCGGCATGGTCGCTCGCTGCGCAAGGAGTGATTGCACTGGCAGTCGTGCTGGGCTTCGAGTTCATAATTGGCAAGGCGCAGGAAGGCGGCTTTGCTCGGATGGTCGATTATACCTTGCCGCTGTTTTGGACGTTTTTACTGCTGGTCTCGTTGTCCGTCATTGTGTTGCGCTTTCGCGAGCCGACCATCGCGCGTCCGCACCGCGCGCCGCTCTATCCGCTGCCGCCGCTGATCTTTGCCGGCGGCTGCCTATTCATGTTGCACGCCAGTTGGAATTGGGCACGACAAAACGGCTCGCCCGCCCCTGTTGTCGCGTTCAGCCTGTTAGCGGCGGGCCTGGTCGTTTGCGTGGCCGATCATTTCGAACGGCGTGCAGCGACAGACGATTAAATTGCGGTGGCAACCGGCGCATCAGGTCGCACTTCAGGCAGGGCGGCGCGAGCATGGTTCTTGAAACTTCGGATCCGTCGAAGCCCTTTCCGCCTTCAGATAAGACCGCCGACCCGCCCTTTACATGAACTCCGCCACCAGTCCGCTCCACCTGACGGTTGCGTCGGGCGAGCAAACACTCGATTTGGAACTGAGCAGTTCGACCGCCCTTCATTCGCGGCCGTGAGCTTCGCGACTTGCGATTTGTCGAGGAAGTCGCAGCTTGTCACCGCAGTTTGCCCAATTCTCCAAAGTAGAACCATGCGGTATGGCCTGAGATTGCCATCGTCCGGCGCGGAACTTACCTCTGAGAAGCATGTTACGCATTGTTTAATCAGTCGTAAGCTCTCTTGAGTCGAACGTCCGGCAAGACTGACGTAACCGGACTTTTTGTCAGAATCGGTGCAACCGGCAGCCGAAGAGACATAAATCGATATGTCCCAGTCCACCGCGAACCGCCGTCAGAAGACCGTTGCCGCCCCGATCGCTCGGGTCGGGCGCCGCTGCGCCGCACGATGGCGCCTGGCGGGCATTGCGCTCGTTGCGCTGCTGGTTACAGGCGGTTGCGACAGCCTGCGCCAGTGGCGGCACAACGGCTTCAAGGTCGGGCCAAATTATCACCGCCCGCCGGCGGCGGTCGCTGCCGATTGGATCGACTCCGACGATCCAAGATTCAACAAGCAGTCGTCGCCCGATCCGGCGTGGTGGCTGGCATTCAATGATCCCCCTTTGAATGATCTGATTGACGCCGCCTATCGGCAGAACCTTGATCTGCAAACCGCGGGCATGCGCATTCTCGAAGCCCGGGCGCAGCGCAACATTGCGGCAGGAAACCTGTTGCCGCAGTCGCAGCAGGCATTGGCGGCCTACGCGCACGCCCAGATTCCCAACAACCTCGGCTTGCCGCTGCCGAATAACACGTTCAACATCTGGGCCACGGGCTTCAACGCAACGTGGGAGCTCGACTTCTGGGGCCGCTACCGCCGGCAAGTCGCCTCGGCCAACGCCGAATTGGACGCTTCCGTTGACGGCTATAACGATGCCATCGTACTACTGCTGGCCGAGGTGGCGGATAGTTACGTGCAATTTCGCACGTACCAGCAGCGGCTGGCGTTCGCGCGGCAGAACGTCGAAACGCAGCGAGGCTCGCTCAGATTGGCTGAGGAACGCTTCCGCAACGGCACGACGACGCAGCTCGACGTGCAGCAGGCCCGCAGCAACTTGGCGCAAACGCAATCACTGATTCCGCCGCTGGAGACGGGGCTGCGTCAGTCGTGCAATCAGCTTTGTTTCTTGTTGGGAGAACCGCCCTCGGACCTGGCGCCAAAGCTGGGATCGGGGCCGATCCCTTCGGCGCCGTCGGAATTGGCAATCGGCATCCCGGCCGAGCTGCTGCGGCGCCGACCCGACGTCCGCCGCGCGGAACGGCTGGTGGCCGCACAGTGCGAGCAAATCGGCATCGCCGAAGCCGATTTCTTCCCGCGGTTTGGGCTGTTCGGTTTTGTCGGCTACACGGGCGAGGACTGGAAAAACCTGTTTGGCGGCAAGAGCTTTACCGGGCTGATCCTGCCGTCATTCCAGTGGAATATTCTCAACTACGGACGGATCCGCAACAACGTCCGCGCCCAGGAGGCCAGGTTCCGCCAGACGGTACTCGAGTACCAGCAGACCGTGCTTCGCGCCAACCGCGAGGCAGAAGATGCGCTGGTGGCCTTCGTCCGCTCGCAAGAGCAGGCGCAGCGGCTGCAAGAAAGCGTCGATGCTGCGCAGGCCTCGGTCGAGCTTGTATTGGCGCAATACGAGGCGGGCCTGACCGATTTCAACCGCGTCTACAACACCGAGTCGTTGCTGGCCCAGCAGCAAGAGCAGCTTGCCAGCGCGCAAGGCGCCATCGCGCTCAATTTGATCAACGTCTATCAGGCATTGGGCGGCGGCTGGCAAGCGGCGCACGCCGGCGCCACGCGAGCGACCGTCGCTGCCGATGCCCCGGCGCCTGAGAGCGAAGCCATTCCTGCGCCGGAGCCAAGCAAGCAGCCGGCTACGGCGGATGAGGCTGCGGAAAATGAGCAAATCCAGTTTCCATCAGACGACGAAAAGTAAAACGCCCTGCGCTGCTCATCAGGGGTCAGTCAAATTCGGCGCCCACAAACCGGGGCGCAGCGCCGGGGTCTCGCCGGATGGCGGAAAGGTCGTTTTGACGGCGGCGCGGAGCTGTTGCGAAAGCTTGGCCACCGTGTCGGCCTGAGCCGAGTCGTTCGCAAGGTTCGTGATTTCGCGTGGATCCGCCTCATGGTCGTAGAGCTCGCGGCCGCTGCGGCCTTCGTCCCATTCGGTATAACGCCAGCGCGGCGTCCGCAGGCTATACCCGAAGAAACGCTGGCCTTGGTCGCCGACCGCCGGGCTGGCGCCGAACCGTTTGAAGCCGCCGCCGCGAACGACCTGGCTGATCGCCCAGCCCCGGCCCTCGACGGACGGATCCTTGAGCATCGGCGCCAGGCTCTGCCCTTGGATATTCCCTGACGGTTCGACGTCGCATAGTTCCGCCAAGGTCGGGAACACGTCGATCAGCTCGACGGGCGATTTGGCAACGGCCCCCGCCTTAGCGCCAGGGGCGACGATCAGCAGCGGCACGCGGGCGCTTTCTTCAAACAGGCTTTGCTTCTGCCACAACCCGTGCTCGCCCATGTGGTAGCCGTGGTCGCTGGTGAACACGATGATCGTATTGTCTGCCAGCCCAAGCCGGTCGAGCGCATCGACGACGCGGCCCACTTGCGCGTCCATGAAGCTGATGCTGGCGTAATATGCCTGACGGCATTGCCGGCGCAGGTCGTCGGTCAGCTTGTCTTGTTCCTTCTTGTAGCTAGCCAATCCGGCGGGCGGAATGTCGGCCTGATCCTCCTTGACGCCCTGGACGACGGGCATCTCCTGTTCCTGGTAAAGATCGAAGTAGTTTTGCGGCGAAACATAGGGCGTGTGCGGCCGGAAGAAGCCGACGGCCAGAAAGAAGGGACGGTCCTTTTGCCGGGCACAGCGTTCGAGCACCCAGGCTGCGTCGTCCGACATCAGCCCGTCGGTATGATGCCGGTCGCCTTTGGGCGACGCGTACCAACTGAGCGTGCCGCCGAAGTTGCCGGGCGTGAGCGAGAAGATTTTAGGCTCTTCTTCCAGCCGATCGACGCCGGCCGGGTTGAGCTCCAATTCCCACGAGCCCGGATCGTCGTGGCCGTTGGTGCCGATCGAATTGGGCACGTTGTAGTGATAGAGCTTGCCGATACGCGCGGCGAAATAGCCCGCTTGGCGAAAGGCCTGCGGCATGCTGACGTGCGAAGGAATGGTCTGCCGGAAGATTTGTGCATTGGCCAGAATGCCCGTGCTGTTCGGATACAGGCCCGTCAGCAGCGAGTTGCGGCTGGGGCCGCAAAGCGGAAAGGCGCAATATGCTCGGTCGAACCGCACGCCGCGCGCCGCCAGTCGGTCGATGTTGGGCGTTTTGGCCAGCGGATCGCCGTAGCAGCCCAGCATGTTGTTCAAGTCGTCCGACATCAAAAACAGCACGTTCGGCCGCTTTGCATCGGCGGCCGTCGCTGCACTGCTGAATAGACACAACGTGGCCAGAGTCAGAGCCAGGCGAGTTCGCATGCAGAAGCTCCTTGATCGTACGGCGCGGGGCATTCTCTTAAGTTGGTTCATTAGTTCAGCGAGCCTCAGACAGCAGCGTCAGCGTAAGGCGGCGGACCTCCATCACCGATTTGCCTGGAATTTCCAAAGCTCGTAGCGTGAGCGGGGCCTGACCTTGCTCCAAGCGGATTTCGCCGAGTTTCAGCGTATGAAATTCTTTCATTTGCGATTCTCCGTGGGGGCGCGGCAGCGTGTCCTGGTTCGTGTTGAGCGGCGGATCCCACGCCGCGCCGACTCGGCCTGTCATGCGGCCGTCTCGAAAGCTCAGTTCGACCAGCGAGCCGACATCGGCCTTGGGACAGGTATAGTCGACTGAGACTTCATAACGGCCCGTCGTATGGACGTCGATCATCCAGACCAGGCTGTCTTCTTTAGAGGTCCAGTTGACAAAATAGGAACAGTTCGGCGCACGGCTGCTGCGCATCACGCCGCCGCGAGGTTCGCCGTCGCGGGCCGGCAGCATGGTAATGGGAAACTCGCGATAGCCGACCGGAAAGGGGCGCGGATCGACGGCATTGCCGGGAGGCGTTTTCGGCCGGCCTTTCCCCTGAGGAGCGGCTTTAGGCGCGGCGCCGAACATCTCCGTTCGCCAGGCCTGGACGGCCGCCGTCAGCCGATCGGCTATTTCGCCTTCGCGATCGTTGACGGGCGAGGTCTGGCCCGGATCGGCGTGCATGTCATACAGGCGCCCTTCATGGTCGAGACGATGTCGATCGGTCCGCACGCTGATCCGCCCGGCCCAAGTCGAGAAGATCATGCGTTCCGGCCAGTCGGACTTGGCGTCCCGCAGTAAGGGGCTGAGGTCGCGGCCGTCAAGCGGTTTGTCGCCGACTCGGGGCACGCCGGCCAGCGCCGTCAGCGTGGGCAGTAGATCGATGGCGCCGGCGATCGGCGTCACGGTGCTC
>DASZUP010000711.1:0-7100 GCA_035547635.1 Pirellulales bacterium | reverse complement strand
GCGCTGATTGATCAACTAGAAACGACCCCCGACAGCGAAGGTGTTCCCCTGTTCGCGTTTTTTCGCCGCCTGTGGCGGCGGAAAAACGCGAAAAGGGGAACGGCAATTTCGGCATGTAAACGCTTCTAGCTGCAAATCATGGCCCGACCGGGGCAAGCCCGGATCGTGGCCGGACAACCAACCTGGCGGTCGCAATTCTCTGGCCACCAGACCGCTGCTTGCTACAGCCCGCCCTGGACCAGTTCGCGAATCCACGTGACGGTCGGCGCCGTGCCGCTGGCCGTCAGGTGCGACGGCAGGTAGCGGACGGCCTCTCGCGGATTGCTGGGTGAGCGGAAATTGTCTCCCTTCTGCCAGATGGGAAGCGCATCGGGGATCGTGCCGAAGGGGGCCGGGCTGGTGAGTTGGCAGGGATACCAGTGGCCCTGGCCTTCGTCGTCGACCAGGTAGAACTCCGGATAGCTCGACTTCGGCACCCAGACCGTGCGCGCCGGAATGTCGCTGGAGCGGCACAAGGCGATGAACAGCGAGGTCAGTCCTTCATGGTCGCTGGTTTCGTCGCGCAGGGCTTGCAGTGCGCCGGGTAATTTCACGCCGTCCTCGGGCTTCACATGCTCGCGAACCCAATCGTAAATCGCTTGAACCTGCTCCCAGGCGTTCTTGTCCTCGTTCTCCTTCATCAGCTTCTTGGCCTGCGCCTTGATTTTGCCGCTTTTGCTTTCAATGCGCGGGCTGGGGCCCAGGTACTGACGGAGATCTTTGGGAAGTTTGCGAGCCTCGGGCTTTTGCAGAATCGTGACGTCGTCGGGCGGGGACATCGGATACCGCGTAATCTCAAAGGTGATCAGCGCCTTGGCCTCCTGGCCGGCAGGGACTTGAGGGACGTTCAGCACGAATTCCTTGACGGTGTCGACCATCCGATAGTCGAGGCTGCGGGCGAACGGCGTAATGTCTTCTTCGACCACCTTGACCTGCTGCTCAGGCCATTCGACTGGCAACTGGATGTCGCTCACGACGTTGGTGACCACGCCGGCGCCCGCGACGACGGTCACGCCCACGCGCCAGCGTTCGGTCTGCGGCGCCCCCAGCTTCGGCCCTTTTCCATTGGCCGTGCTGACGCCAAAATCATTCTTTCCAGGTTCGCCCAAGGCGATGCCAGGCAACGACAAGATTGCGACGATCGTCGCGAACCGCAGGATTTGCACGGCAAGCACTCCTCGTGTTTAAATCCGGCCTCCGAATTGCCCGACCTACGGCCTCAATCTCCGCCAGGGCCGTGTTTGACCAATGTTTCTAGTGTAACCCATCGGAGCGGCTGACGGCAGCAGGAACCAAGAAAGAAACCGCCGGCCGTTCTCCCCCCAAACGTCTGTTGCAAGCCAACTTATTGCAAATTGCCGCTTGTTTTTGGTTGCATTGGCCGCCGCGTAATCGGCGCCGCGGCGCTGCTCGCTCGCCTCACGCCAGGATCTCTCGAACGACGTTGCCGCTGACGTCGGTCAGGCGGTGATAACGCCCTTGGAACTTGTAAGTCAGCCGCGTGTGGTCGATGCCGAGACAGTGCAGCAGTGTGGCGTGCAGGTCGTGAACGTGGACCGGATTGTGCGTGATGTTGTAGCAATAATCGTCGGTTTCTCCGTGCGACGCGCCCGGCTTGATGCCGGCGCCGGCGAGCCAGACGGTAAAGCAGCGAGGATGATGGTCCCGGCCATAATCCTCAGCGGTCAGCCGGCCCTGGCAGTAGACGGTGCGGCCGAATTCGCCGCCCCAGACGACGAGCGTTTCGTCCAGCAGCCCGCGCTGCTCTAGATCAGCGATCAAAGCGGCCGAAGGCTGGTCGGTGTCGCGGCACTGGCCGACAATCTGCTTCGGCAGCGACGTGTGCTGGTCCCAACCACGATGGAACAACTGCACGAAGCGCACACCCCGTTCCACCAGCCGTCGGGCCAGCAGGCAGTTGGCGGCGAACGTGCCGGGCTTGCTTGCCTCGGGACCGTACGCTTCGAAGACGTGCTGCGGTTCGTCCGAGACGTCGGTCAGCTCGGGCACCGAGGTCTGCATGCGATAGGCCAGCTCGTACTGGGCGATTCTCGTCGAGATCTCCGGGTCGCCCAGCTCGCCGAGCTTGAGCTGGTTGAGCCGGGCCAGGTCGTCCAGCATTCGCCGGCGGACGTCGACTTTCATGCCCGCCGGATTTGACAGGTACAACACCGGGTCGCCGGCCGAGCGGAACTTGATCCCCTGGAATTTCGTCGGCAGAAAGCCGCTGCCCCATAGCCGGTCATAAAGGGGCTGGTCGTTCGGGTTGCCGCTGCCTTGCGAGACCATTGCCACGAACGCCGGCAAGTCGCGGTTCTCCGCTCCCAGCCCATAGGAGAGCCAGGCGCCCATGCTGGGCCGACCAGCCAGTTGGGCGCCGGTCTGAAAGAAGGTCACGGCCGGATCGTGATTGATCGCCTCAGTGTGCATCGACTTAATAAAACAGAGCCGATCGGCGATGCGGGCAGTGTGCGGCAGCAGTTCGCTCAGCCACGCCCCGCTTTCGCCGTGCTGGGCGAATTTGAACTTGCTCGGCGCAATAGGAAAGCTGGCCTGCGTGGCCGTCATGCCCGTCAGTCGCTGCCCGCGACGGATCGAATCGGGCAGTTCTTTTCCTCGCAGATCCGCCAGTCGCGGTTTGTAGTCGAACAAGTCCATCTGCGACGGGGCGCCCGACTGGAACAGGTAGATCACTCGCTTCGCCTTGGGAGCGAAGTGGGGCAGCCCCGGCAGACCGCCGGTCGCATCGGCTTCGTTCGCCGTGGCGGCCTGCTCGCCCAGCAGCGATGCCAATGCGGCGACGCCGAGCCCTGCAGCCGTGCGTCCGAAGAAATGCCGGCGAGTGAGTTGCAGTGAATTGTCGGCCATGGGTTGCATGCTGTTGGTCCTCATCCATTCTCGTTCCCACGCTCTGCGTGGGAATGCAACTGTCGACGCTCCGCGTCCTTGGTATCGAAGTAGATCTGTACTTCGGATTGCTTCGTCTACAGCAATTTGGACGCAGAGCGTCCGTCGCGCCGTTCCCACGCAGAGCGTGGGAACGAGGGTTATTCTTTCGTTACTGTCTCATCCAAATTCAAAATCACGCTCGCCACCGCCGTAAAGGCCGCCAACTCGGCCGCGTCGAGATGCTCGCCGCGCGGCGCTTCTCCGGCATTGAGCAGCTCGGCGGCGGCGTCGGGTTCGGCTCGGTAACGCTCCAGGTGGGCCTGCAAACCTTCGGAGAGTACTTGCAGTTCCGGCGGTTGCGGCCGCCGGGCCGTGACCAGGCGGAACGCCAACTCAATGCGAGCCTCCGGCGCCTGTTGCTCCCGCATCACTCGCTGGGCCAGCATCCGGGCGGCTTCGACAAACGTCGTCTCGTTCAACAGCGCCAAGGCCTGCAGCGGCGTGTTGGTGCGCGTTTCGCGCACGGTGCAAGTTTCCCGTCCGGCGGCGTCGAACGTGATCATCGTCGGCGGCGCCACGGTGCGTTTCCAGAACGTGTAAATGCTGCGGCGATACAGCTTCTCGCCATGGTCTTGCACGTACTCCAGACTGGCCAGTTCCTTCCACAAGTCGGCCGGTTGATACGGCTTGACCGACGGCCCGCCGATCCGTTCGACCAGCAATCCGCTGGCGGCTAACGCCTGATCGCGTATCATCTCGGCTGCCAGCCGCACGCGCGGCCCGCGCGCTAGCAGCCGGTTCTCTGGATCGCGACGCAGCAAATCGGCCGTCGGCCGCGAACTCTGGCGATACGTTGCGCTGGTCACAATCGCGCGTAGAAGCGCCTTCGTGTTCCAGCCGTTGCCGATGTACTCGGTCGCCAGCCAGTCGAGCAGTTCCGGATGACTTGGCGCTTCGCCTTGCGAGCCGAAATCGCCGACCGTCTTGACCAGCCCCGTGCCGAACAACATCTGCCAGTAGCGGTTGACGGCCACGCGCGCCGTGAGCGGGTTCTCCGGCGAAACCAGCCAGCGGGCGAAACCCAGCCGATTGTTCGGGGCGCCGTCCGGCAGCGGCGGCAAACTGGCAGGCAGCCCCGGCGAGACGCGCTCGCCGCGCTTGTCGTACTCTCCCCGGATGAGCACGAACGTTTCGCGTGGCTTGGACATCTCCTCCATGACCATCGTCGTCGGAAAGCTTTCCACCATCGCCTCTCGCCGCCGCCGCAAGTCAACGACTTGCCGCCAGGCGTTGCGGATCGGCTCCGGCGCCGCTTCGGCCAGAAAGTATGCGGCCAGTTTTTGCGATTGGCGGGCCGAACGCTCGGCAGCAGGCAGGGGGACAATCTCGGCGATCGCTTCGGCGGTGGCCACAATTCCCGCCTCGTTTTCCGTCAGGGCGCGGTCATATACGCGCACATCGTCTAATTGCCCTCGGAAGCGGCCGTCCGGCCCGTTGCCGCCGCCGAGGCGCAGCGGCTCATCAACGGCGAAACTCTGGTTCAAATCATCCAGCAGCACTTTCAACGGTTCCGGCCGGCCGTCGATGTAGATCTTGATACCCGACGCTACGCGCGAGCCGTCGTACGTGGCCAACACGTGATGCCACTCGCCCGGCGACAAGCTTCGCTCGGTTTCGACTCGCAACGCGTCGTCCAGCCAGCGCATGACCAGGTTGACCTGCACCTTGCCGTCGGCGATCACGATATAGTAGCCGGACGCCTGCGACGCATCCTTCATGCGCGAGACGATCGTGCCGCTGGAGTTGTCAACCGGGTTGACCCAGGCGGACAGGCTGAGCTTGTCCAGAAAGCCGAACGCTCCGATGTTACCGGCATCAATGAAGCGGCGGCCATCGAAGTCCGCCGCCTGACCGGTGCGGCCGGCGACAAACGCGGGTTCGCCGTCGGTAAACTTTGCGGCACGTTTGGCATCGGTCTCATCGGGAAGTTGGCCGTCCAATTCGAATCGCGTTTCAAGTCCGTCAGAGATGGTCCAATCCGGCAGAGTTTCGGCTCCGACCGACTTCTCCCAGGCCGCTTGAGCGGCGGCCAGGTCTTGGGCGAGGCGTTCGAACTCTGCTTCGGCAGCGTTCAACGAACAATCGAAATCCGCAAGTTCTTGCTGCTGCTGCGGCGTCGGAGCGCGGACCCAAGGCGGCGAGTTGCCGTACTTCACGGCCTTGCCGCGTTCCGGAACGTTGTTGAAGTAGGCGAACAGGCTATAGAACTCTCGCTGCGTGATGGGATCGAACTTGTGGTCGTGACATCGGCCGCAGCCCAGCGTCAGCCCAAGCCAGACGGTGGCCGTGGTATCGACCCGGTCGACGACGTACTCGACCGCGTATTCCTCGGGAATGATGCCCCCTTCGCCGTTGCCGCGATGATTGCGGTTGAAACCGGTCGCGATCTTCTGGTCCAGCGTGCAGTCGGGCAGCAAGTCGCCGGCCAGTTGCTCGATGGTGAACTGATCGAACGGCAGGTTGCGGTTGTAGGCCTCGATGACCCAATCCCGCCAGCGCCACATGTAGCGTTCGCCGTCGCTCTGATAGCCGCTTGTGTCGGCATACCTCGCTGCATCGAGCCAGCGAACGGCCATCCGCTCTCCGTATCGGGGCGAGTCGAGCAGGCGGTCGACCACGCGCTCATAAGCTCCGGACGAGTCATCGGCCAGGAAAGCGTCGACTTCGGCCGGCGTCGGCGGCAGGCCGGTCAGATCGAGCGTGACGCGTCGCAGCAGCGTTGTCTTGTCGGCCTCGGGCGACGGCGCCAGGCCTTCGCTTTCGAGCCGGGCCAGGATGAAGGCGTCGATTGCGCTGCGCGGCCACTCGGCGTGTTGTACTTGCGGCAGCTCGGGACGCACGGGCGGAATGAACGACCAGTGCGACTGCCACTTGGCGCCCGCGGCGATCCAACGCTCGAGCGTTTCGATTTGCGATGGAGAGAGCTGCCGGGCCGAGTCGGCGGGCGGCATGCGCTGGTCGGCGTCGGCCGTCTTGATGCGGCGCACCAGTTCGCTGGCTTTCGCATCGCCCGGCACGACCGCTCGATGGCCGTCCAAGTCGGCCAAGGCGCCCGCTTCCGTATCCAACCGCAACTCAGCCTGCCGGTTGGCGGCGTCGGGCCCATGGCATTGAAAGCAGTGATCGGAGAGGATCGGCCGCACGTCGCGGTTGAAGTCAATCTCCGCGGCGCCGCAACGCGGCGGTCCGAAGGCGGCCAGCGACCAGCAGACCAACGCGGCGCCGACGCGGGCGAATCGAAATTGCGGTGCAAGATCGTCGCCTTTCGGTCCGCGAAAGAACGTCCTTTTGCTTTTGCGGAGCAAAAGCCGACGATAGACTGCCCGCCACCGCGCGGCGGCGATAACGCACCCCGATCGAGAGTGCGGAGCCCACTGCCTGGCAAGCCTTAGCATGCCTCGAATCTCCCTGCTGGAAGGTATGCCTGCTCGCCCCTGTCGGTTCTCAGAACTGCCCCCTGGCGGAACTACCAGCGTAACCCTTTCTCCGAGGAGTTGCCAGCAGAGCGATTCCGACGATGAACCTTTCCGTTTTTGAGACCAGGTAGGAACCTGACATTCCCTCGGCCGCATGCGACATTTCATCAAAGACGCCCAAGGTTGCCGTGCGAGCTCGGCCATCTTCGCCTTCTGGTGAAGGCTGCCTGTACTTCGGCGCCCCCATCGCATTTGCCGTCCAACGTTGTAGCGGAAGTCGTGAGACTTCCGAGCGTCTGCCGCCGGCTCCAACGGGGCCAAAACGCCTTGGGGCTCCAACGACGCCTCCCGGAATCTTCACAGATTCCGCTACAGGGCACACGCCATGCTCCGCTGCGCTAAGTCTTAGCGCCGACGACAACCAATCGCATTCATGCGTCCCTCGCTGCGCCAGCGACCAATCGCGTTTAACTCGAGAAAACACGGCTCCCACCGCCCCCGGCATGAAGAAAACGCTGCCCTGCCGAAACCGCCAAGACCCCCTCTGTTGGTTTCGCAAAGTCTTAGCGCGCCAAGCCAGTAATCGGCCGCCTTTCTCTTCACTCTCTGGAAAGTCAGATGAGGGCTGGTCGCCGAAGGCGACCGAGATTGCCACACGTAGTTGGCCACCTTTGTGCGCTCAGCTTCTTCCGACTT
>DASZUP010000710.1:0-9394 GCA_035547635.1 Pirellulales bacterium | reverse complement strand
ATTTAGCTCCGTCCCAGCGCATCCAGCCCCCCTTGCCGGTCCAGTAGAACCATTGGCCATTCTGGCGACGGTAGCGCCAATCCGTTCCATCCTCGTCTTCATCGTCAGGATCCTGACCCGTCGCAAAATCTTCGGCGCGAGGCTGAATGACTTCTCGCGTCGTTTCGCCAGCCTGGCGAATATAGGTCGCCTGCACGGCCTCTGCCGCTTGCACGCAAGGCGCTGCTCCGCAGGCAAGCACGCTGCCTAGAGCGAACAAGGAAAGTGCTCGATACATGGCGGTTTCTCCCAATTTGCGTTGTTCGCCCAATTCATCGATTAAATCGGTGCACGCCTTTTCCTCTAGTGATCGGCCTGTCTCGTCTCCTGTTATTATAGAACTCCCTGGCGAAGCGGAATTGCGGATCCTGCCGGCTGTGACGAAGAATCGAGACCGCAGGCGCCGCTCGGGCGCCTTGGCCCGCGTGCGTCAGTCAGCAGCAGACCTGAGCGTGCTCGGTCTCGGTGGCGGCAGTCATCGCATGGGGCCGTCCGGAAGCATCAATTCGTTCGACTTGTTCTCCGCCACATCAGGCGGCGCCTCATCGCTCCAGGTCGGAATGGGCTGCTTGTCCGGCGGATAGATCGATTCCATCGGCCCCCAAACTTCGTCGACGCGATCGGTGAACAGATCCCCGATCAACAGATCCGTGACTTTGCCTTTCAGGTGCGGGTAGGCGCGAATGAACTTGCCGAAGCTGAAGCCGTCGTAGAACTCGCAGACCAGGCGGCGCATCCGGTCGATACCCTGGTTGAACATCGGCGCCCAGTGCCCCAACTGCGCCCCGGACACGTCTCCCTTGGCCAGCCCGTCGGCGATCGCGTCGGCGGCCAACTCTCCCGACTTGAGCGCCAGCAGCACGCCGGATGAGTAGAGCGGATCGAGAAAGCCGAAGGCGTCGCCGATCAACACCCAGCCGTCGCCGGCAGCTTGCTTGGAGCGGTAGGAATAGTCCTTGGTAGCGAAGTAACCGGTGATCCGCTCGGCGGAGGACACGCGCTGTTTGACCGCTTCGCAGGCTTCGACTTCTTCCTGATAAGTCTGCTCGTGGCTGCCGCGCCCTTTGAACAAGTAATCGAACGGCGCCACGACGCCGACGCTCACAACGTCGTCGTGCTGGGGAATGTACCAGAACCACCCTTTGCGGTCGGCGGTTTGCACGACCAGCGTGCAGCCTTCGTCCCGGCCGGAATCTCGGTAGGCGCCTTTCCAATAGGTCCAAATGGCGCCCTTGTTCAGCACCGGATCCCACTGCCGCAACTTGAACCGGCTTTGCAGCATGGTGCTTTGCCCGCTGGCGTCGACAACGACCTGGGCTCGCACCTCGGCCTGCGAGCCGTCTTGCTTCTGAATGCGCACGCCCACGGCCCGGTCGCCTTCGAACAGCACGTCCAGCACCCGCGTCTCTTGATGCACTTCGACGCCCTGCTGTTCGGCGTTCTGCAGCATCATCAAGTCGAACTCGCTGCGAATGACCTGCCAGGTCTGCGAACTCTCGTGCGGCTTGTTGTCCCAGAAATAGAACGGCGCCGAAAGCTTGCCGGCGGAGTTGACGAACTGCACGCTGTATTTCTTGACGAACCGGCTCCCTCGCATCTTGTCGAGCATTTTCAGCCGCTCGAGCACCCAGTACGTCTCGGGGATCAGCGACTCGCCGATGTGGTAGCGAGGGAATCGTTCGCGTTCGAACAACGTGACGCGATAACCGTGCTGGGCGATGAGCGTCGAGACGGTGCTGCCCGCCGGTCCGCCGCCAATGACCACCACGTCCGTTGCGTTATGATCGTCAGCCGAATTCATGGAGAAGGTCCTCTTTTCGTTCGTGAAACCTGGTTTGAATCTCGTGGGATGGCCGGCGGCGACGCCGCGTTCAGCTCCAACTGCCATCCGCTTCTTCGTGCGGCTGCCGGGCCAACCGCAGCAGCGCCGTCAGTTCCCGCAATTGCTTGCCGGTCAGATGCCCCAGTTGCCGCTGATGGCACGCGCGGATCGGTTCGCGGAGCTCTCGCAGCAGCGCAACTCCCGACTCGGTAATTCCGATCCGCACGATGCGGCGGTTGTCGGCGGGCCGCTCGCGCTCGATCAGCCCGCGCCGCTCCAGTTTGTCCAACAGCCGGGTGATATCCGGCGCCCGCGACACCAGGCGTCGAGCGAGATCGAGCGTTTGCAGCTTTTCCGGGCGCTGGCTGTTCAGCAACCGCAAGGCGTTGTACTGCTGTGGCGTAAGGTCGTAACCGGCGAATAGCTCATCTTCCAAGGCGCGCAGTCGATCGTAGGTCCGCCACAGGCTGAGAAAGCCTTCTTGCTCCGCGGAATCGAACTGCCGCTGTTGGCGAGAACGCCGAGGCTGCAATGTGCTCATGCTGTCCAGACCGTGCTGTGAAGTCGCGAATCGGCCGCAAGCCGCTTGCCCTACGGCTCAAATTAGCCATTCCGACAACAGTTGTCTAGACAATTGTTCGGCGTCTACCCTGGAGTCTGCGGCAGCTCGCGCAGATCAAGGTTGCCGCCCGAGAGGATGCCGACGACGGTTTTTCCGATCAGTTCGCCGCGCAGCTTGAATGCCGCCGCCGTCGCCGCCGCGCCCGCCCCCTCGGCCAGGTTGTGCGTCTCGCGCAACAGCAAGGCCAGCGCCGCGCGCAATTCCTCGTCAGAGACCAGCACTACGTCATCGACGTATCGCCGAATCAGTTCCAATGTCATCTCGGCCGGCACGCGCGTCGCCATGCCTTCAGCAAATGTGTTCGGTGCGCCGCACTCGACGAGGCGCCCTTCTTTGAACGAGCGCGCCACTGCCGGCGCTCCTTCGGCCTGCACGCCGATCACGCGCGTTTTCGGACTGCGGGCCGCCGCGACCAGCGCCATTCCGCAGATGCCGCTGCCCAGACCGATCGGCACGAAGACGACGTCCGGCGCAGGCAGCGCGTCGAAGATCTCCAGTCCGCACGTTCCGACTCCGGCAATCAGGTCGGGCTCGTTGGCCGAGTGTACGTACCGCAATCGCAATTCTTTGGCCAGCATCTCGCAATGCGTGCGCGCCTCGTCGAAGTCTTCGCCATGCTCGACAATCTCGGCGCCCCAGGCCCGCATGGCTGCGACTTTGTCGGGATTGTTGCGCCTCGGCACGACCAGCACGCAGCGGACGCCGAACAGCCGGCCGGCGTAGGCCAGCGATTGCCCGTGATTGCCCGTCGTGCAGCCAATGATCCCGCGTTGCTTCTCCTCCCCGCTCAACCGTGAGACCAGGTAAATCCCGCCGCGCACCTTGAAGGCAGTGGTCGGCGTGTGGTTCTCATGCTTGAGGTAATATCGGCAGCCCAATTTCGCCGACAACGAGGGCCACTCGTACAACGGCGTAGGTTGAAGATAGCGGTGCACCACCGGTTCCGCGGCCAGCACGTCTTCATAGGTCGGAAGTTGCATCGCGGGAGTCCTTTTGGAACGAACCGGTTGTGCGAGTTGCAATGTCGTCTCGGCACGGATCAAGCGCGACAGATCTTCTCGCGCCCCGCTTGCACGTGCTTGGTCGCATTGCGAGTATCGACGACCAACGGCGAGTGGCGGACGATAAAATCGTAATCGTAAACGCTATGGTTGGTGGCGATCAGCACGCAATCTTGCTGTGCAAGCAGCTCAGCCGTGAGCGGCGCGCTTTGCATCGGCGGCAAACGATAGTGCCGCATCTGAGGCAGCGCAGGAATATGCGGATCGTTATAGGTCAATTCCGCCCCACGCGCCAGCAATAACTGCATCAAGGCGAATGAGGGACTCTCTCGCGGGTCGTCCACGTCCTTCTTATAGGCCGCGCCTAGCACGCAAATCTTGCTCCCTTTGACCGGCTTGCCCCGATCATTCAGAGCGGCCGCCAGCCGATCGACCACGTATTCCGGCATTCGCGTATTGATCTCGCCCGCCAGCTCGATGAACCGGGTCGGCACGCCATGCTTGCGGGCGATCCAACTCAGGTAAAACGGATCGATCGGAATACAGTGCCCGCCGAGACCGGGACCGGGATAAAACGGTTGAAAGCCGAAAGGCTTGGTGGCCGCCGCCTCGATCACCTCCCAGACGTTGACGTCCATCCGGTCGTAGAGCATTTTCAGTTCATTGACCAGCGCGATGTTCACCGCCCGATAGGTGTTTTCCAGAATCTTGCAGGCCTCGGCCACTTCGCAAGTAGAGACCGGCACGACCTGGACCACCGCCTCGCAGTAAAGCCGTTGCGCCAATCGCGCGCTGGCCGGCTCGATGCCGCCGACGACTTTGGGAATCACGGCCGCCGAATAGTCGGGATTGCCCGGATCTTCCCGCTCCGGGCTGTACGCCAGGTAAAAGTCCTGGCCGACCTTGAGCCCGCTCTGCTCGAGAATCGGCAGCACGACTTCGCGCGTCGTCCCCGGGTAGGTGGTGCTTTCCAGCACGACCAACTGTCCGCGGCGCAACACGGCGGCGATTTGACGGGCAGTCGCCTCCACGTAGCTCAGGTCGGGATCACGGCTGTCGGAAAGCGGCGTGGGGACGCAAATCAAAATGCAATCGGCCTCCGCCAGGCGCCGCATGTCGGTGGTCGGTTCGAACGTCTTCTCGGCAAGGCAGCGAGCGAGCCAATCGCTGGGAATGTGGCCGATATAGCTGTGCCCGGCCAATAACTGTTTGACCTTGGCTTCGTCAACGTCGAAGCCCATCGTGCGGAAGCCGGCCGCAACGAACGCTTTGATCAGCGGCAGGCCGACATAGCCCAGCCCCGCCACGCCGACCAGCGCCGACTTGTCGCGCAGCGCCTGCGCCTGTTCACAATTCAATTCTTGTTCGTCGGACGGTGGCGTCATGAGGTTCGCTTTTCGGGCGTTATCGGAGATTGGGCGTGATTCAGGCGGCTATCGCGGCGTTGTTTGACGACGATGGTTTCGCAAAAACCGTAGCGGAATCTGTGAAGATTCCGGGGAGCGTGTTCGGAGCCCCAAGACGTGTTTGGGTTTGAGAGTCCGTGCAAGACGCCCGGAAGTCTCACGACTTCCGCTACGTTGAGGCCGTCGGATCTGATTGCAGGCCGTGACCGCTGGCTATCTGCGTCGTCCAGCCAGGATTGTTCGTCAGACCCCGAGACCCTTTGGCGAAGCGCCCGACACTAACCCGAAGCGTTAGCGAGGTAAAAACGCGTTCTCCACCTCGCTGACGCTTCGGGTTAGTAAGGGGTGACGAGCTAATCCTGGCTAGCCTTCTATTTAACTGATTGTACCTCGCGTGACCAAGGGCCGGATCCCGTTCCGCCCATTCATTTTCGGAGCGCGCCGCGTTGCGGGTCTTTCGCCTGGAACCGGATAGATTCATCCACCGATACTGATACAATGAGCGTTGCCCGAAATCAGCGGGCCCGGCTGCCTTTTGCCCTTTGGGAGTGCCTAACCGATGTTGACGATTTTCGGCCCGCGAGACGCGCGACGTTCGTTTTGCGACGGCGTAACCCGCCGCAGCTTTTTGAAAGTCGGCGGAATGGCGCTGGGCGGTCTCTCGCTTCCGCAGCTTCTGGCCCGCGAAGCCCAAGCCGGTCCTGGCATGCGGCACAAATCGATCATCAACGTCTTCCTGCCGGGCGGCCCGCCCCATCAGGACATGTGGGACATCAAGTCTCAGGCGCCGGCCGAGATCCGCGGCGAGTTCGAGGCCATCAAGACCAACGTCCCGGGCATCGAGATCTGCGAGCTGTTCCCGCACATGGCGGCGATGATGGACAAGTTCGTGCCGGTCCGCACCATCGTCGGCTCCTTCGGCGGACACGACGGTTACCAGTGCATGACCGGGCGCGTGCCGAACAATCCGCCGCAAGGCGGTTGGCCGGCGGCAGGCGCGTGGGTCTCCAAGGTCCAAGGCGCCGTCCATCCCGGCGTGCCTGCCCATTTGTCGTTGATGTACAAGACCGGCGCCCGCGGTTGGGGCGAGCCGGGCACGGGCGGCTTTCTTGGCGCCGCGCACGCCCCGTTTCGCCTGGTCGGCGCCAAGGCGGGCAGCGTGGCCGACGACATGACGCTGCAGAACCTGACGCTCGAGCGGCTGAATGATCGCCAGCAATTGCTGAAGTCGTTTGACAATTTCCGGCGCGAGGCCGATCGCGGCGGAGTGATGTCCGGTATGGACGCGTACCTGGAACAAGCGGTCGGCATTCTGACCTCGTCGGCTTTGCGAGACGCGCTCGACCTGTCCAAGGAAGATCCCCGCATCTTGGCCCGGTACGGCAAGAACGATCCGACCTTTCAGCGCGACGGCGCCCCACGAATGGTCGAGAACTTCTGCATCGCCCGGCGCCTGGTCGAGGCCGGAGCGAGACTCGTCTCCATGAACTACAGCCGCTGGGACTGGCACGGACCGGACGGCAAGAACTTCGTCCAGGCCCGCCAGGACATGCCGCTGCTGGATCAGGCGCTGGCCGCATTGGTCACCGATCTGCACGAACGCGGACTCGATCGCGACGTATCGGTGGTGGTGTGGGGCGAGTTCGGCCGCACGCCGCGGATCAACAATCAGGCCGGACGCGATCACTGGCCGCAAGTTTCGTGCGCCATGCTTGCCGGCGGCGGCATGCGAACCGGCCAGGTGCTGGGCGCCACCGATCGCCTGGGCGGCGAAGTGAAGAACCGGCCGGTTAGCTTCCAGGAAGTCTTCGCCACGCTCTATCACAACGTCGGCATCGACGTGAACACCGTCACCGCCCTCGACTTGCACGGCCGCCCGCAGTATCTGCTGGACAGCGGCGTGCAGCCGATTCGGGAATTGATTTAGCCGCTCTGCGACTGAAGAACCAAGGATCCTGCCATGCCTCGCCGCGATCGACGCATCCATCCGCAGGCCGCCGGCATGCCCCGGCGCGCATTTCTTTCCGACGTCGGCATGGGAGTCGCCGGGTTGGCGCTGGGATCGTTGCTCCAGCAAGACGGCATCGTCCGGGGCGAAACGGCGGGCAGTGCGCCCCAGATGCTGCACTTGCCAGCCAGGGCCAAGAGCGTGATCTGGTTCTTCATGGTTGGCGGCACGAGCCAGATGGAATCGTTTGATCCGAAGCCCGCACTGAATAAATATGCCGGCAAGACGATCGCCGAAACGCCGTTCACCGCCGTGCTCGACTCGCCGCACCTGAAGCAGAATCTGCGCGAGATCATTCCCGGTTTGCACAAGGTGCACCCGGCCCTGTATCCCATGCAGATCGGCTACGGCAAGCACGGCCAAAGCGGCATCGAGATCAGCGACTGGTGGCCCCGCCTGGGCGAATGCGTCGACGACCTGGCCGTCATCCGCTCGATGTGGACGACCGACAACAACCACGGCGCTCAGCTTCAGTTCCACACGGGCCGGCACATGCTGGACGGCCAATTCCCGACGATCGGCTCGTGGGTCCATTACGGTCTCGGCTCGCTGAACGACGACCTGCCGCAGTTCGTCGTGATGGGCACGCCGATCGCCGATTGCTGCGGCGGCATGGGCGCTCACGGCGGCAGTTATCTCGGACCGGAACACAACGGCGTGCAGTTCCAGACCGACCCGAAGAATCCGCTTCCTTACGCCGCGCCCGGACCCGACGTCTACCACGAAGAGCAGCAAGGCGAGTTCGAGCTGCTCGGCGAGTTGAATCGCCTGTCCAGCGTCGAATACCCTGCCGATCCGGCCCTGCAAGCGCGCATCAAGAGTTACGAGCTGGCGTACCGCATGCAGATGGCAGTGCCCGAGGTGCTGAAATTCTCCGACGAAACGGCCGCGACGCACGCGTCGTACGGACTCGACATTCCGACGACCAAAACGTTCGGCGAGCAATGCCTGACGGCGCGGCGGTTGGTAGAGCGCGGGGTCCGCTTCGTACAGGTATTCCACGGCAGCA
The DNA here is from genome assembly GCA_035547635.1 of Pirellulales bacterium. Taxonomy (GTDB): domain Bacteria; phylum Planctomycetota; class Planctomycetia; order Pirellulales; family JAICIG01; genus JAICIG01. The sequence continues at coordinate 1,487 of DASZUP010000710.1, read as the reverse complement.
ACGGCGGCGCCGGCGCCTGGGATGCTCACAGCAATCTGCAAAAAGGGCACAGCGCGTTGTGCAAACAGGTCGACCAACCGATCGCGGCGCTGCTCAAGGATCTCAAGCAGCGCGGCTTGCTCGACGAAACCTTGGTGGTTTGGGGCACCGAGTTCGGCCGCACGCCTGGCGCCCAGGGCGCCAACGGGCGAGATCATCATCCCTACGGCTTTTCCGTCTGGATGGCCGGCGGCGGCATCAAAAGCGGCATCGTCCACGGCGCCACGGACGAGCTCGGCTTCCACGCCGTCGAAAATCGCCATTACGTCACCGACCTGCACGCCACCGTGCTCCATCAACTCGGCCTCGACAGCCGCAAGCTCGAAATCCCGGGCCGCAAGCGGCTCGACATCGACCACGGCCAGGTGATCCGCGAAATTCTGGCATAGTGCTTCGCCATGATTTGCTCCCATCTCGACCGGCGGCGGTTCCTCTATGCTTCTGCAGGCGCGGCCGCAGGTCTGCTGATTGGGCGCCGGCAGGACGCACGCGCTTATGAGCGCCGCGAAGAACTGGCCGCTGGCGACGGCGCCTTGATTGCCATCACGCTCGATCTGGAAATGAGCGCCCAGTACCCGCGGCGCGACATGACCGAATGGAACTACGCCAAAGGCAACCTGGACGAAGCGACCAAGCAGTACGCCGTCGACGCGGCGCGCACGGCGAAGCAGGCCGGCGGGCTGATCCATTTCTTCTGCGTCGGCCGCGTGCTGGAACAGCCCAACGTCGATTGGCTCAAGCAGATTGCCGCCGACGGGCATCCCGTAGGCAATCACACTTACGACCATGTCTATCTCCTGGCGAAAACGCCGGTCGAGTGCCAGTTTCGCTTTCAGCGTGCGCCCTGGCTGGTAGAGGGCAAGACGGTCGAGCAGGTGCTGCGGGAAAACATCCGCCTGACCACCATCGCCCTCAAGGAGCGCGCGGGCATCGACGTCCGCGGCTTCCGCACGCCGGGCGGCTTTGCCGATGGACTCTCCGGGCGCCCCGACTTGCACCAGATGCTGTTGGATCAAGGCTTTGCCTGGGTCAGCTCCAAGTATCCGCGTCACGCCACCGGCGAGCCCAAGAGCGAACCGACCGCAGCGGTCTACGACGATATCGTCGCGCAGCAACAGGCCGCGCAGCCGTTCGTCTATCCATCCGGGCTGATCGAGGTTCCCATGAGCCCGATCAGCGACGTCAATGCGTTTCGCTCGAACTTTTGGAAGCGCGCCTGGTTTCTCGAAGCCATCCGCCGCTCGGTCGAGTGGGCGATCGATACCGGCGGCGTGTTCGACTTCCTGGCCCATCCTTCGTGCCTGGTCGTCGAAGATCCTCAGTTCGAAGCCATTCAACTGATCTGCGAGCTAGTGAAAAAGGCCGGCAAGCGGGCCGCGGTCGTTGATCTCGACACGATTGCCCGGCGCGCCGCCTTGCAAGCGCCGAGCGAAGCTCGCTGAAGTTCG
>DASZUP010000709.1:0-2420 GCA_035547635.1 Pirellulales bacterium | reverse complement strand
CGAAGTCCGCCATGAACTCATGGATCCGTCCAACTGGTTCGCACCGGCTGCCAATGGGCTGTTCATGGAAGTGTGTCCGCCAGCCGGAAAAGGCAACACGAACACAGCGCAGGCGGCCTACAACTACTTCTGGCCGACGATCTCGCCCGTGGCAACGATTCCCGCTGCGCCGTTCATGCTGGACCCGCTCGGCTGCGCCTATCCCGATAACCTCACCGCGAACGGCGGGACGGGCGCCGTGTCTCCCGGCGGCCAGCTCAATACGGCAGGCGCCTTCGGCCCGACGTTTTTTCCCCCCAGCGCCTTTAGCCTTGACGGCGCAGGCGGCCCTGGAAGTATCGGCTCGCCCGCGATGACGCGAATCACCGTCCCGCGCATCGGCAGCATCTTTACGAACCCCGGCGGCATTCGCTTTTGCTCGCCGATCCATTTCGGCCTGGCTGCAAAGATTTTCCAGTCTAGCGACGATGTTCTTTTCAATCGTCCAGACGATCCAACGCAGCGGCCGATTGTCTCATTGCCAACTGCCACCATGCCTTCGCAGTTTTCGACCGCGCAGGGAGATTACTCTTGGTTCGCGATTATCGATAACGTGCAGCGGCCTTGGGATCCAGGGCTGGATGGCGGCTGGGGAGTAGCGTTCACCGGCGCGAACCCTACAGCAGCAGACGACAACCAGGACAAAATAATCGACAATGCAAGCGAGGCAGGCTATCCAACTGGCAACCCGATGACGGAAGACATCGCCCTCTGGGCAACCTCGGGAGCCGAACTCTGGCACGTCTCGGTCGTGGTCGTTCACAAGCGGAACTTCCAGCTCACGCCGACGACTCCCACGGACGTTCCGCCCGAGCGGATGTGCTATTGCGACTTCTTGAGCGCGCCACTTTCGCCGGCGCCATCGAACGCAGTCATCAACAATGCGGGCATGGGCGGCGGCGATGCCGTGCTGTTCGTGCCGAGCACCCTGGCAAGTTCGCCGGACTGGCTGAACGTCAAGCCGAACCAGTGGGTGATGATGTCGGCGTGGCCGAACCTCACCGCGCCGCCAACTGGACTTACAAGCCCCGTTCGCGGCCAGCTTCCAATCGTGCAATGGTTCCGCATTTCCTCGGTCGGCGAGATTTCTCAGACGTCAGGCGGCTGGCAGCGGCCCGTTACGCTCGCCGGACCAGATTGGAACCCTTACAAATTCGTCGATGCGATCGGAGCGCCGGCCGGAAACCAAAGCAGCTATTGCACCATCATTGACGGCGCGGTCGGCGTGTTTGAGGCGACGATCGAGCAAGGCCAGTAACCGCACGAACGGCAGGCAAGCGCTGTTCGGGCGAAAGAAGAACAAACCACGAAGCGGGCCAGGGCAAATGAGTACGCTTCGCTAAGTTAGGAGAGGTCATGTTCCATCACCAAGCCACGCTCCGCGCCGTCTTGCGCCGCCGCGTCCGTTCCGCTCGGCGCGATCGCCGCGGCGTGATTCTGCTGGTCGTCCTGGCCATGCTGGCCTTGTTCACCATGATCGGCCTGACGCTCGTGCTCTCCACGTCGCAGGCCCGGCTCAGCGCTCTTAGTTCCACCCGCGGCCAGCGCGCCGGCACGCCTCCCGCTCAGCAGCTTTCGCGCGCCTTCCACGAAATCGCTCGCGGATCGGAGAACAAGTTCTCCACGATCCAGGCGCATAACCTGATGGAAGATCTGTATGGCATGCCGTTGTTCATCGGCCGACTTTCCGCCAACGCAAGTCAGGTCGGAAACGGCGAACTTATCCAGTTTCCATACACGGTTTTGAGTGCGCCGCCGACGAATGCGGTGCCCTACGTGCTGCCGAACGCGAATTTCGTTTACACGGGGTTGGTCATTACGATGACTAGCGGCAACGCCGCCAATCGCTCGTCGCGGATCGTGCGCGATGTGATCAGCCCGAGTCCGATGCTGACCGTTACCAACTTCGACGACGCCCTGTTAGGCCAGGGCGATACGTTCGTGATCAACGGCCGGCCTTTTTCCGGGACCGGATTCGGATTTCAGTTGACGTCGTTCATGCCGCTGGGCAATCCGATTTACAGCGGGACCATCACGCGAATGCTGGACGCCATGGATCCCACTCCAGTTCCATTTGCGGGCGGAGTGCTGAATTCTACTACCGGTCCGCAGTTTCTCTGGCCATACGCATTGCTGCCCAATCACGCCAAGTTCGCGTCGCAAAACCCCAACGCACTGTTGATCAATGGCGGCGGCAATTACGTCGATCCGGGAGGGCCGGGAGTCGATCGGCTGACCGGCATTCCGGCGTCGCCGCTTGCGCCGCCGGGCGCCGGCGCCTTGGCGGGCCCAGGCGGCGCCAACGAGCCGTACGACGCCCCCGATTTTCAGAACATGCACCTGGCCGTGCACTATTTCGATACCAACTTCAATCAGACGCT
>DASZUP010000708.1:0-6839 GCA_035547635.1 Pirellulales bacterium | reverse complement strand
CTTTCGCCGCTCTGCCTTGGCCACCGCGCACGCTTCCGCCAGGGCGAACGTCGCCATTGAATGTTCGTACATGTAACAGCGATCAAAGTGCGTCGCCGGCTGATCCGGTCCCTTGCTTGCGCGGCTCAGCGATCCGACAAGCTCTCCCTCGTATCCTTGTTGTTCAGCCAGCCAGCGCAGCCCGCGAGCAACGTTTTCGGAATAAGCATGCTGATTGAAGTCGTAATGCCCGCCCGCCTGAAAAGCCAGCACCGCCAGTCCAGTGAAAGCCGCTTCGTAGCGATTGCCGGGGCCGGAGCAGGCGTGACCGGGTTCACATTGGGCGTCAGGCCCGTGGCCCAGACAGTCGGGACCCCAGTGCCCATCGTCCGCCTGATGTCTTGCCAACCACTGCAGTCCCGCTACCACCGCCGTTTCGGAGGCGGGCGTGCCTCCCGCCTGACCAATCCAATCCTCGCGTCGAGCCGCCGTTCGCTGTGAGTAGAGTCCCAAGACCTCAGGCTCGCGCGGCGCTTCGTCGTCGGAACCCCGGTTCGACGTCACGACGGTCAGGTGTTCGCCTTGGGCGTCTTCGCGTCCCGTCGGTTCATTGTCGGCAGCGCCGCCGCCCGCGCTTTGCTTACTGGCGTCGCCTCGTTTTTGCAGCGACGCGACTGCGGACGCCTGCGAGTCGCCGGACCGCTGCGATTTCGATCCGGCCGTTTGCTCGCCGCCGCCCCAGGCGACAAGCCCGGCGACGAGTTTTCCGATCTCGCTGTCTCGCAACGCGAAATAGCCGCCGCCCAAGAATGCGCCCAATAGGCACGCGATGACGAATAGCGCCCGCAGTCCGCGCCGCTTCCGCCGCGCCGCAGTTGTTGCCGTTTGTCCGCCGGTCTGCGCAGGCGACTGGCCCCCCGCATGTGAAACATCCGCTGGAGAGAGCTGGACTTTATGTGGCGGCGGAGGAGGCCGAATGGACGGGGCGTTACGAACCGCTCCGCCCGAGATGGGCTTGCCGCAGCCGGGATGCGGACAAGTGCGTGCATCCTTATCGACCGGACGATGGCAACTCGGGCAGGTCTTCATCAGCGGCGGTTCCTTGCCGGCCAGCAGACGCGATCAAGCGGAGCCCCCTTGGGTTCGGTTCTTCCGCAGCCATGCAACATGACCGCGGCCGGCAAATCCGATCCTATCGGCCCAGCCAAAGCTTGGCAAAATTGCTCGCCGCCGTTTCGTTGGGGAAGGCCTGGATGGTGAACTTTGTGGCGGCGCGAACGGCGGGGAGCAATTCGTCCAGTTGTTCCTTCTGCCAGTCCTTGACCGCCCTGGGCGAAGTGGTAATGGCGTAGCTGCGCTGCACGGCGACGCCCATCGGCACTTCGAGCATGGCGACATAGTGCGTCTGATTGGCCACCGGATCGACGTACGGCAGCTTCTGCAGGCTCTTGCCGATTTCCTCGTCAAGCTGTTTGAAGTCGTCGCCGAAATGCTTGGCGAACAACTTTGCATCGTCTGATTCAGAAAACGTTTCAAGCGGACCTCGTCGACTGACGTCGCTCAAGTAGGCGAAAAACTCCTTTTTGCGCCGCTCCGCCAACGTGTGCGTCATCGCCCATGCTGCGGCATAGCCGGTCGAGGTCAGGCTCTTGGCTTCGCTCGTGGGCTTGGACAACTCGGCGGACCGCCCATTTTGCTTCAAGAACGTTTCGAGTTCTTTCATTCGCAAGTCGTTGGGAAAGCCGACGCCTTTCCAGCGCACGCGCTTGTCGAACGACGTCGGGGCAAAGAACTCAGGCAATCCTTCGCTGATCCACATCGGCCAGTTCGACAGTCGCTGCTGCACGCCAATGTTGTGCAGAATCTGGTGTACGCCTTCGTGAGCGATCGTCGAAATCGACTGCTTGACGGCCAGGTCGGGCGCCACCTCCAGCAGCTTTGACTGCTCATACATCACTACGTAGTTCGATACGCCGTTGTAGTAGGCGACGACTCCTTCCGGAACTTCGCGGTACTTTTCGAACTCGTCCTGCGTGCGAAACATGATGGCCACCAGCGGCGTGTCCGGATCGTGTACCTTGATCTTCTGCCGCCGGCAGTAGGCGGACAGAGCCGGGTACATCGTTTCCAGAATGCGGCTGGTCGCCTGGAAGAAAGGTTCGCTGGTGTTGTAGACGTACAGATAACGCTTGGTCATCCGCGTCTTGAAGCCCTTGAATTTTTCGTCGGTCAGCTCCTTGGCCAAGTCCGACATCTTGACGGGCTCGAAGCGGCGGTCGGTCGATGTCGCCTCTGACTGGGCGACGCTGGCCAGGCGCCCATTGGGGAGAATCACAACGAAATGGTCGCCGACTTCGACCAGCACCTTCCCGACGACCAACTCGTTCGTCGCGTCTTTGACCAGCACGTGCCGGTCGTTGCCCGGCTTGGGCGGCGAGTCGGGAATCATCAATCCGAAGTCTTGCGGATCCGCCTGGGGCGCCGGTTGTTGGGCCTGGGCCTCGAGCAATCCGTCAGCCGACCAGGCCGCGACCAGAACCGCGGCCGCCAGCGCACAAACAATACCGGCCCGCCCTGCGCGCGCCATTTCCCAGCGAACGTTCATAACCCCTCCGGTAGAAGATTATCCAGCAGCTTGCTCTGGCGCGATGCGCGCCCCGACGTCGCGGCCCGTCCCCATTCTTGGCCAATTCTGGACGTGTGTCCAGCAATTGTCAGGCCAGGATCTCGTGGACGATCCGACACGCCTGCTTGTCGACGAGCGATTGCTCCTGGTTGTTGCGGCTATAGACGAGCCGCTCGTGGTCGAGGCCAAAGAGGTGCAATAGCGTCGCGTGATAATCGCTGTGCGTGACGACGTTTTCGATCGCCTTATGGCCGAATTCGTCGGTTTGGCCGTAGGTGCAGCCGCCGCGAACGCCGCCCCCGGCCAGCCACATGCTGAAGCCGTAGGTATTGTGATCGCGGCCGACCTTCTCGGGACCGGCGTCGTTCTGAATCACCGGCAATCGCCCCATTTCGCCGCCCCAGTGTACCAGCGTGCTGTCCAACAGTCCTCGGTTCTTGAGATCCTTGACCAGCGCGGCGGCTGGTTTATCGGTCTTCTTGCACGAAGCCGGCAAGGCCGTGCGGATGCTGCCGTGGTGGTCCCAGAACTGGTAGCGCGTAAAGATCTGCACGAAGCGCACGCCGCGCTCCACCAGCCGCCGGGCGATCAAGCAGCGCGTGCCATATTCCTGCGTGGCCGGATCGTCCAGCCCGTAGAGCTTTCGCGTCGCTTCGGTCTCGCTCGAGATGTCGACGGCTTCTTTGGCCGCCGTCTGCATCTTGGCGGCCAGCTCGTAGCTGGCGATGCGCGCTTCCAGATCGAGCTCGCCGGGATGCCGCTGCAGGTCTCGGCGGTTCAGCCCGTCAAGATAGGCCAGGTAACGCCGTTGGGCCTCGCCTTTGATGTGCGGCGGCGGATCGAGATTCAGAATCCGAGGTTCGCGCGGACGAATCACGGTGCCTTGATACAGCGACGGCAGCCAGCCGTTGGTCCAGTTCCGAACGCCTTCCACCGGCAGTCCGTCGGGATCCGTCAGTGCGACGAACGCCGGCAGCTCCTGGCTCTCGCAGCCCAACCCATAAGCCATCCAACTGCCCAGCGTCGGTCGGCCGCCAGTCGCACGCCCGGTATTCATGGCGAAAATCGATTGACCGTGATTGTTCACGCCCGTGTGCATCGAGCGAATGACGGTAATGTCGTCGACGATCTCCGCCAGGTGCGGCAGCAATTCGGAAACGTCGGCGCCGCACTGGCCGTGTTTGGCGAACTTCCAAGGGCAGCCGAGCACCTTTGCGCTGGCCTGCGCGGCGTTGTCATACTTAATCTCGCCGGGAAAGTTCGTGCCGTCGAGCTTGTTGAGCGCGGGTTTGGGATCGAGTAGATCGAGATGACTGGGACCGCCCTGCATGAACAGCGAAATCATCGCCTTGGCGCGGGGTTCGCGAGGCGGTTGCTTCGGCAACAAATCGAACGTCTGCGGCTCCAACTCTGGTCGCGCCGGCGCGGCCAGCAGCTTCTGTTCATTCAACATCCACGCCAGCGCCACCGAGCCGACGCCCAAGCCGCCTGCCGCCAGGAATTGGCGACGCGAAACGTGCGAGCGCGGAACGCGGAACGCGGAGTGCAGAGCGGCGTTCAGATCGGACATAAAACGTATCTCCTTCAGGTGTCGGGCACTGGGGCCGGCTTTTGGCCCCGCACTCCGCGTTCCGCGTTCGAATCAGTCGATATACAAGAACCGATTGGCGCTCAACAACGCCTGGCACCAACCGGCCAGCGCCAACTGCTTGGGGTCCGTCTTGTTCTCGGCAGGCGGATTGTTTTGAAAGTATTCCGCCTGCGCCGCGACAAACGCAACTGCGGCGGACAGTTCTTCAGGGGTCGGATCGGCGGCGAAGGCCAACTGCCAGGCGCGCGTGATTTGCGCTTGCGGCTCCTGGCCGGCTTCGTTCAACAGCCGCTCGGCAAAATGCGACGCGTGCGTCACGACGAATTCGCTGTTCATCAGCATCAGCGACTGTGGCGCCACGGTCGACGTGCTGCGCCGATCGCAATTCGGCTCCATGGCGGGCAGATCGAAGGCGTCGAGCATCGCCAGGGGCCGGCTGCGGCGGACTTGCACATAAACGCTGCGCCGGAACTCCTCGCCGTGGAGCGGAATTGCCTCGCCGGGTCGGTTTTCGCCGTTGAGGTTCTCAATTCCCACCACGAACTGGCCGACTTCGTCTTCGATCACCGGAACCGGCTCGCCGAACATCTTGTCGTTCAGCTTGCCGCTGACGGCGATGATCGCGTCGCGAACCACCTCCGCCTCCAGACGCACCACGGGCATCCGCCACAGCAGGCGATTGTCCGGATCGATGGCATCTCGCTCGCGATCCCGCAGCGAAATCTGCCGATACGTCGTCGACGTCATCATCAGCTTGTGCAGCCGCTTCAATTGCCAACCGCCGGACACAAACTCGCTGGCCAGCCAGTCGAGCAATTCGGGGTGCGTGGGCCGCTCGCCCAGGAAGCCGAAATCTCCGGGCGAGGCCACAATGCCGCGGCCGAAATGGTGCAGCCAGAACTGGTTGACCAGGACCCGCGCCGTGAGCGGATGCTCTCCGTCGGTCAGGCGTTTGGCCAGGGCCAGACGGCGACCGGTCGTCGGCAGTTCTGCATTGTTCGGCGCGATCTCCGTCGAGTGCACTGCCGACAGTACGGACAGTTCGCCTGGCTGCACCACCTGCTTGGGCTGGCCGATGTCGCCGCGATAAAACACGTGCGTCGCCGGAGCGTGACCGGGCGGTTCGGTCAGGGCGTGAACAAAATCCTCGACCGGCTTGGTCGCGCGGATGTCGGCGGCCTTTTTCGCTCGCTCCTTCAGATCGTCGGCCGCTTTGCGGTCGTACAGATAGAGCGAACCCGCCGTGACATTGACGCTCGGATGAGCCTTGAGCAATTGGCTCTGCTCCGGCGTGCGTTTATCTTGCGGAGCGTCGTGCGCCGCCCTGACCGCGTCGCGAATTTCCTCAGGCAGTTTCGCCAATTCCTTTTCGTAGGTCTGGGCGATGTACTCTTTCTGCTTCTCCAACCGCTCTGCGTCGACCTTGGCGGCCTCGGCCTCAATGGCCGCCGCCTGCTGTCGATCGGCGTCGGTGTAGAGCGAAACCAGCCGCGCCTGAGGCGCTCGCCACTGCTTCCAGTCGTAAGCCGGCTCGAAGATGGCGCGGAGTCGGTAGTAGTCTGACTGCGGAATCGGATCGTAACGGTGATTGTGGCACTGCGCGCAGCCGACCGTCAGCCCCATCAGCGAGGTCGAAACGATCTTGAGCGTTTCGGCCATCACCTGGTTGCGCGCTTCGTTCTGATCGACGCCACCCGTGCCCGTGCCGTCAGGCGCCATTCGTAAAAATCCGGTGGCGACCAGCTTTTCAATCTGCTCGGGCTGCAGTTCCTTGTAGGGGGGCTGCAGCATTTCGTCGCCGGCAAGCTGCTCCTGAATGAACGCATCGAACGGCTTGTCTTCATTGAACGCCTGGATTACGTAATCGCGGTACTTATAGGCGTACTTGCGCACTGGATCCTGAGGCGTATAGCCGTCGGAGTCGGCGTAGCCCGCCAAATCCAGCCAGTGCCGGCCCCAGCGCTCGCCGTAGCGAGGCGAATCGAGCAAGCGGTCAATTAGCTTTTCGTAGGCATCGGGCGAGCCATCGGCGACGAACGCGGCAATCTCTTCGGGCGTGGGCGGCAGTCCGAGCAGGTCGAACGTGGTGCGGCGGATCAGCGTCTGTTTGTCTGCTTCCGGAGAGAAAGTCATCCCGTTGGCTTCGAGCCGGCTGGCGATGAAGGCGTCGATCGGCGTGCGAACGCGTTCGGCCTGTCGGACCGTCGGCGGATCGGTGCGCACGACCGGTTGAAAGCACCAGAACTCGCGCTCTTCCGGCATGATCGTGTCGGCGGTGATTTGCTCCGGTTCCGGTCGAGCGGTCTTGGCGCCGGCTGCGATCCAGACGCGAATCTTCTCCGCCTCGGCGGCCGACATCTTCTTATCGCCGGGCGGCATTTCCCCCGACTTGATGCGCTGGTAAATCAGGCTCTCGTCCGGCTTGCCCTCGAGCAATGCCGTCCCCGAGTCGCCGCCTTGAGCAATCAGGCGCCGCAACCGCAGATCAAGGTTGCCTTCGGTTTGCTCCCCTTCGCCGTGGCAATAAAAGCAATGCGCTTTCAGAATCGGGCGGACGTCCTTCTCAAAACTCGGTTCGGCAGGCGCCGCGCCGGCGGTTGCGTTATCCCCCGCTGCGACATGCATTGCGGAAGAAGCAATCAG
>DASZUP010000707.1:0-19344 GCA_035547635.1 Pirellulales bacterium | reverse complement strand
CCGTGCGCCGACGGCCACGACCGCATCGATGTCGCTTGCCGCGCTGGTCGGGCGACTGGCATGCGTAGCCTGCGTGGAAAGTTCGTTCAGGCCGCGAACGCCCGTTTCGCCGTCGATCGTATTGTTGATGTTCCAGTTAATTTGGATATGGACCGGAGTCGGATCGTCCGTGACGTTTTGCAGGAACACGCCGTCGGCGCCGCCGACGCGAGTAAGGATGTTGTTGGTGAACGTGAATTGGTCGCCGACCGAAGCGCCCACCGAGTGGTCGGCGTAGAACACGTCGTTCACGTCCGTGAACGTGTTGCCGTCGATCTGCATGTTCGAAGTCTGAGAGCTGAGTTCCAAGCCGTGGTCGATGTCTTTCACGCCTTGAATGCCCAGGATCTGGTTTCCAGAGATCGTGATGTGCGAGCTGTTGTCGTCGTTGTGGCCGTTTTCCCAGATGGCGGTCACCGTCTCGCTGGTGAACGACGAGCCAACCAATTGGAACGTATTATTCTCGATTTCCAGACCGTCGTAGCCCGTGCCGCCGGTCGTGCCGTCCTGGAATCCGAACGACGAAGCCGGGCCCCAGACAGGGTCGGTGTTCGTGCCGTCGGCCTCGAAGTTGATGGTATTGCCGAGCATGTGCTGGTTTGTGCCGTGCCAGAAGTAGACGGCGATGTTCTGCACGTAGCCATTGTCGCCGGCGACCGTGATCGTGTTGTTTTGCACGAGCGTGTCGTTGAACTGGCCGGTGGCATTCCAGCCCAGCATGATGCCGCTCTCGAAATGCTCGAGATTCAGATTCTCGATCGTTAGGTTGTCGTTGCCTTGGGCGGACGGGCCATCGGCGGCGAACAAGAAGGAGGAATAGATATTGTCGCCAAAGTCGCCGCCGCTCTTGATGGTGGCGTTCGAGCCGGAACTGGTAATGGTGACGTTGTTCACGCCGCTCGGCAGCAGCACGCCGCGAAGATCACTGGTTGCACTGTCCGCGTTGCTGGCCGCATAGGCGGCCGCGGCGAAGGGCGAAGTCCAGTCAAACGTGCCGCTGAGATCGAGCGTCTGTCCCGCGGCGACCGCGCCGACGGCGTTCTGCAGCCGGGTGAAGTCGTTGTCGGCCGCGCTGTTGTCGCCGCCCGCCGTCACGGGGATGATCGTCGGCAATTGAAAGCCGGCCGCCGTTGCGTCGGCGTCGGTTCCATAAATCAGCCAGGGCCTGTACGTCACCTGACTGCCGGGATCGACGATCGCCTGCCCGGCGCCGCCGGAGTTGCTGGCAATCGTCGGGCCCGAGATATCGCCCCACCAGTTGCGGGTGGCATCGAGTGCGCCGGTGTACGGAGAGCCCGAATTGCCGATGTTGACGCCCGCCGTCGTGCTGCCGACGATGCTGTTGTAATTAATGGTGACGCTGGCGTTCGCTCCAAAGGCGTACCCGTCGTCGGTGACGGAAACGCCGTATACATTATCGTTGAGATTATTGTTCAGGATGGAAATGTTCGTGTCGTCGCCAGCCAAATGGATTGCCGACCCGCCGCCGTTGGTCGTAATTTCATTATCGTTGAAGACGCCGCCGTCGACGGCGATGGCGTAGATGGCGGAATTGCCGCTGCTGGCGATGTCGATGACGTTGTTGCTGACGGTCACGTTCTTATTCTGGTCGGCCGTCGTCGCGGCGAGCGTAATCGCGCTGTTGATGGTCTGATCGTTGATCACGTTGTGATTGATCGTCAGGCCATTGATGCCGGCGTCGGAATAGATGGCCGTTCCCCCCGCGGGACCAGCGACGTTATTGGCGGTCAGCAGGTTGTCCTGAATCAAAGACGACCCATTGCTGTTGGCATAGATGCCGATTGAATTGTTCGTGATCACATTGTCGAGAACCTGGACGCCGCTCGTGGAGGCGCCCATCGAAATGCCGGAGGCCGCAGCGCCTTGGACCGTGAAGCCACTGACGATCACATCGTTCGACGTGATGTCGAGGACGCTAACGTTCGGCGTAGTCTGCCCGTCGATGATGGCCTCGGCGCTGCGAGTGGAGGCGTTGGGATCGACGCCGAAGTTCGGCCCGTTCAGGGTAATAGGTTGGTTCAGCGAGATGGAGTGCTCGTTGTAGGTTCCCGGCGCCACGTCGACCGTGCCGCCCGACGAGACGTTGGCCACGGCCGCGGCGATGCTCGTAAACGCATCGGTCCCAAAGGTGAGGCCAGTCACCGGCGAAGCGAACTGTCCGCCGCCGTTCCAGGTTACCGTGTCACCGGGTTGCGGATTGCCAGGGTTCGCGGCATCCGTGAAATCGGCCGCATTCGCCACATAAGCGGTCGTGACCGATAGCAGTCGGCGGTCTTCGAGAGGTTCGACGAAACGGCTGCGAGAACGCTCGCTCGAAAGCGAGCGTTGCGAGCGCGGGCCTGTCAGCGCCGTGAGGAGTGAGCGATTGGATTTGGAGTTTTTCCGGTCAAACAATGATGCAAAGCGCATGGTTTCACCTTATCCGCGGCGTCGAACGCGTAAAATTTACAGCCTGACCGCCTGGCAACGTTGCCAAGAGCTGCTCCCTCGAGCGGTCGTTAAGATTTTGCACCGAGCCTGCCTGACTGGCGCAACGTAGATTATGCCCGATTAAAACCTGACCCGAACAAACGGTTCCGTGCGGCGCCGCGTCGTCGTTTACGGCGGCGTCAATACGATAAAAAGCGGCGCCCTGCCGCTTTCAATCCTTACGAATCCCGCCCCCTCTTGAAGCGGAACCATTCTGAGTGGTCGATGATAATCGCCAATATCGGATCCGTCAACGACCTGATTCGTGCGATCGCGGCAACGCGTCTTTCTTGCCTCGTCGCTTCGTTGCATTGTGCAGTTACGAGCGATTTTCCAAGATTACAAAGAGCCCGTTGCGCCGCACCGAGGTTCGCTCCTGGGAGATTCCCGCTAGAATGCGGAGCGTTGCGCCGTAACCTGAATGGTTGCTCGCAGTAAGAACTCGACGCGCAAAACGCGCCCACATGTTTCCGTATCCCCCAACCGGCAGTGCCCCCATGGCTGACGCTCCCGCCGATCGCGATCAACTCGCAGAGCAGTACCTGGCCGGACTACCGTACGCGCCTTATCCCGTCCAGGAAGAGGCGCTGCTTGCCTGGTTTACCGCTCCTCAGGGCGTGCTGGTCTGCGCGCCGACCGGAACGGGCAAGACTTTGATCGCCGAGGCGGCGCTGTTCGAGGCGCTGCACTCGAACTCCGTCGCGTATTACACCACGCCGCTGATTGCGTTGACGGAACAGAAATTCGCGGAAATGCAGGCTGCGGCGGTGCGCTGGGGGTTCCGAGCCGACGACGTCGGGCTGGTGACGGGCAACCGCCGCGTTAATCCCCAGGCCAGGATCCTGGTCGTCGTCGCGGAAATTCTCTTGAACCGGCTGCTGCACCACGAAGCCTTCGATTTTTCCCAAGTCAGCGCGGTGGTGATGGATGAGTTCCACAGCTTCGCCGACCTGCAGCGCGGAATTGTCTGGGAGCTCTCGCTCGGCATGCTGCCGCCGCACGTGCGGCTGCTGCTGTTGTCGGCCACCGTGGGCAACGCCAACGAGTTCATCAACTGGCTCGATCGCTGCCACGGCCGCAAGCTGGAACTGGTCGAAGGCAGCGAGCGCCGCGTTCCGCTGAGCTACCAGTGGGTGGGCGACGAACTGCTCAATGAGCAATTGACGCAAATGGCCAAGGGAGACGCCGGCAGCCGCCGTACTCCGGCGCTGGTGTTCTGTTTCAATCGCGATGAATGCTGGAACATCGGCGAGCAGTTGAAAGGCTGCCATTTGCTCGCCGAACCCGAGCGTTCGCAGGTCATGGCCGAAGTGAACCAGCTCGACTGGTCGCAAGGCGTCGGCCCCAAGCTCAAGCAATTGCTGCACCGCGGGGTGGGCGTACACCATGCCGGGCTGCTGCCCAAGTACCGAAGAATCGTCGAGGATCTGTTCCAGCGAAAGTTGCTGGCGGTGGCCCTGTGTACCGAGACCCTGGCTGCCGGGATCAACCTGCCCGCGCGGAGCGTCGTGCTGACCTCGCTGGTCAAGGGTCCGCGAGGCGACCAGAAGCTGCTCGACGCCAGCACGGCGCATCAAATCTTCGGCCGCGCCGGTCGGCCGCAGTTCGACGACCGAGGCTACGTGTATGCCATGGCGCACGAAGACGACGTCAAGATCCTGCGCTGGAAGCAGAAATACGACGCCATCCCCGAAGACACGAAGGATCCCGGGTTGCTCAAGGCGAAGAAGGCCTTGAAAAAGAAGCGGCCCACGCGCCGCGAGACCGAAACCTACTGGAACGAAGCACAATTCGAAAAGCTCAAGTCGGCCCCGCCCGGCAAACTCTACAGCAAGGGGCCCTTGCCCTGGCGACTGCTCGCGTATTTGCTCAGAATCTCGCCCGAGGTGGCGAAGATCAGAAATCTGATCCGTAAGCGGCTGATGGACGAACCGCGAGTCAAGGCGGGCGAAGTCGTGCTCGATCGGATGCTGCTCTCGCTGTGGGCCGGCGGCTATGTGAAGCTCGAGCCGCAACCGCCGGCGAAAGGCGAGAAACAAGAAACGCCCGGCGAGTCGGCGCCTACGGAAGCAGACGCGAAGCCCTTTGGTTCGAGCCTGATGCTCGGCCAGGCCCGTCCTCAACCGTCTCCGGGCGATTTCGCCGCCGCTTCCGAGTCCCAAGCGCCCCCGCCTCGCTACTCTCCCGAGTTGGCGACGCCAACCGAATCGCTGCAACAGTTACTGCCGTTTCGCAGCGTGAATCCGCTGTACGGCGCGTTTCTGATTGAGCAGTTTGGCATCGCCGACCGCAATGAGCGATTGCAGGCCTTGGAAAGCGTGCTCGGCTTGCCCCGGCCGCTGCTGAAATATGTGCGGGTTCCGTTCGACCTGCCTCCCGGCCCCCTGGCGACCGACCGGCTCGATTCCGAGTTGATCCAGCGCGGCCTGATCGCCGCGCCGCTTCCGCCCGACGCCGGCGAAGACGAAGAAGACGACCGTTACGAAGACGAGCCTCAGCGTCCGGTCGTGCTGGCCGAGAAATTGCGGCTGCTGTTTGATTCGCTATATCCGGACGTGAACGACGTCGAAACGCAGCCGGTCTGGTGCGCCGGAGAGCTGCTCACGTTCGGGGGCAATTTCAACAACTACGTCAAATCGCGAGATCTGGTCAAGCAAGAAGGGATTGTCTTCCGCCACCTGCTGCGGCTGATCCTATTGTGCGAAGAGTTTTCCGCCGTCACGCCGCCGGGCATGGAAAGCGCTCAGTGGCAAGCCGAACTGCGAGATCTGGCCGAAACGTTGACGGCCAGTTGCCGGGCCGTCGATCCGACGAGTACGGAAGAAGCCATCCAGCGCGCGCACGCGGCGGATATCGTAGAAGGGGAAGAAGCTCCGGCGGACAACAAGGTGATCCATGTTTAACGAGAGACGCTACGAGCCGCGAGCGTCTTGCTCTCGCGCAACGGTCGCTGACAGCCGTTGCTCCAGCGCCTTGGCGAGCCGGCCGACTTCGGTCTCCAACTCCTGACAGGCCGTTTCAGCGGCCGCCAATTCGCCCGTCCGGCCGAGCTGTTCGAGCGCCACGGCGGCGCGGACCGTGCGGTGAGCGCCAAAGTTCGAAGCCAGGCCGCGAATGCTGTGCGCCGCCCGTTCCAGCGACTTCGCGTCTCGGCGGGCGAAGGCCGCGCGGGCTTCCGAGAGCAATTCCGCGGAGTCCTCGAGAAAGAACTGAGCGAGGTCGTCAAGCAGCTTTTCGTTGCCCCCCAACCTCTCCAGCGCCCCCTCGTAGTCGACCAGCGCCTCTCCGCCGGATGCATCAGCTTCAGCGTCTTCATCCTTACGATCGATGCTGGACTGGGAGCAGGATTCGACGACGTCATACAATTGCTGGGCGGCGACCGGCTTGCTGATTGCCGCGTCGAAATGGCCGTCGTCCAGCAGTTCAGCGAGCCCTTCGACTCGGTGGGCGGAAAGCGCCACCAGCCGAGTCTGGCGCCGTTCCTCCAACTCGCGGATTTCCCTGGCGGCGCGCCAGCCGTCCATGACCGGCATTTCCAGATCCAGGATCACCGCGTCAAATCGCCGATGCGCGGGCTGCGCTTCGAAAAGCTCGACGGCTTCGAGACCGTTGCCGGCGGTCACCACGACGTGCCCTCTCGCTCGCAACAGCGACGCCAGAAGCTGCTGATTCGCTCGCACATCTTCAGCCAGTAAGACCCGCCGCGCGCCGGGGCGCGTACGAGGCGCCCGCACGACCGCCGCCGTTTCTTCCGCAGACCGCTCGCTGCGCAGCCCGAACCTCGCAGTGAATTGCGATACGATCCCTTCTCGCGACGGATTGATCCAGATCCGGCCGTTCATCAAGGCGGCCAGCCCCGCGGCTACGATCAGATCCAAGTGATACCCCGATCCGCCGTTGAGCGCCTCTTCGGAACACGCGAGATAGCCTTCCGAGCGGCCGTTGCCGTTGGCTCCGGCGGCTGAAGGCGAGCCTTGTTCTCCCAGCAAAAACGCAAGCTCGACGCAATCGTCCGGCTGCGACCGCAGCGCCACGCTCAGTTCGAGCTGGCGCAGACCTCGCACTCGCACGGCATGATCAAGCAGGCCGCCCAGCGCCTGACGCACGCGTCCGGCGTCGCCCGTCAGTCGATCGGGAACGCCTTCTTCGATCACAACTTCCAGAACGGTTTTCGGCGAGCGTTCGCCTCGAATCCGCGACTGGCGAACTTCCGCCAGCACTTCCTTCAGACTGAAAGGTTCATTGCGCAGGGAGAGCGATCTGGCGTTCAGGCGCGAGTAGTCGACCGCGGAATCCAGCGTTGCGAGCACCGCGCCCAGGGCCTGCTGCATGGCGGCCAGGCACTGACGCTGATCGTCCGTCAGCGAAGAGAGGGAGAGCACCTCCGACATGCCGACCAGCACGGTAAGCGGAGAGCGAATCTCGTGATTCAAATGGTCGATAAACGTACGCGAGACGGCATTTGCCATTGGTGCTCAAGGCCTGCACCGTTCATGACGCCATGGAACCCCAACCGAGCCTGATCCTCCCCTGACCACGGCGGTTGACAGTCACCCCCCATCAACGGCAAAAAAGGTAAGTAGTTTTTGATCTTGAAGCTCGTGAATCTGCGGCGCTCCGCGCGCACCTATCCGTTCAACGCCTCGGCCATTGTCAATACCATTTCTGCGATTTCAATCAGCTTCTTGTTCTTGCTGCTGGCCAGTTTCTGCAGCTTGCGAAACGCCTCTTGTTCATCGAGGTTCAGGTGCTTCATCAGCAGCCCTTTGGCTCGCTCAATGAGCTTGCGGTCGGCCAGCGCTTGGCGCAGGTCCTCAGCCTCGTGCTTGAGAGCCTGGAACTCTTCATAGCGCCGGATCGCCAAGGCAATCGCCGGTTCTAATTGCGCTTGGGTGATCGGCTTGATCAGGTAACCGAATACGTGGTTCTCTTCAGCCCGTTCGATAAGTTCCCGATCACAATGGCCGGAGAGCAGAATGATCGGCATCGGGCACTGCTGGTAGATAATCCCGGCCGCGTCCAGGCCGTCCATGTCGGGCATGCGAATATCGGTCATCACCAGGTCGACGCCTTGTTGCGAGAAGCACCGCTCGACCAACTCGCGCCCGGTGGCGGCGTGAAACGCCACCTCGTGTCCCAGGGCGCCGAGCATTCTTTGCAGCACTTCGCGGATTTCCGCATCATCGTCGGCGACTGCAATCCGCAGTCGGGTCTGTTGTCCGAGGTCGTTGTTCGTCTGGGGAGTCGTATGAGCCATGGTCACCGTCGCCATTCCGGCGCCGTCGGGTTTTCGCAGATTCGCCGATAATGTCGCCATTCGCTTCACAGGTTCCAGTTGCGAGGTTGAGTTGTTCGCCATCGCAAACCCCCTGACGCGCCGCGGCCGGGCTGCCGACGGGATTTACATACGTTTTAAGGGCGATTCGCCCAGGTTGCAAATTACGGCAGCAAATTATGTGCCGACTGGTTCGCCGTCCGTTAACCAGCCGTTTACCAGCGGCGCAGGCGATGAACCCCGGCCCTCGCATGGCGATTCTGATGCAAGGCGAAGCAATTTGGTCGTTTCTCGCCCATCGCAGGCTTGCGGGCCTCAGGCCTGGCAGGCCTGCTGATACAACCGGGGCAAGCGCGTTTTGTCTCAAACGTCACAACTCCGGCCCATGAATTGTCAATCGTTGGCGGGCGATCCGACGGGAAGTGCAGGCTCTTCCTCTTCCTGCGCCACGCTGACGATCTGGTCGATGCTGATCTTCAACAAGCGTATCTTGTTCCGCAGGCTGCCGCGAGTGATTCCCAGAATCTTCGCCGCTTGGGACTGGTTGCCCCCGGTATGGTTGAGCACGCGCGTGAAGAGATACTTTTCCAGCATGGCCAGCGATTCGGCATAGAGATCTTCGCGATCGTCTTCGAGCGCCTCGTCGATAAACGCTTCGAGCGCGCTGAGGCGGCCTTGGCGATCGGTCCTGGCGGGCTGGGCCGGCTTTTGTCCGCAGTGGATTTCTTCGGGCAGGAAATCCGGCATCAGGACCTGACCCGTGGCGTGCAGCAAGGCCTGGCGGACAACGCTCTGCATCTCGCGTACGTTGCCGGGCCAGCGATACTTGGCGAGCATCTCCAGCGCCTCCGGCGTGATGCCGTCAACGTCCTTGCCCAGCGACTTGGAGAAGCGGCTGAGAAAATGTTCCAGCAACACGACGACATCATCACCTCGCTCTCGCAACGGCGGCAAACGGATCGTGTAGCCGTTGAGGCGGTAATAGAGATCCGCGCGGAAGTCGCCGTCAGCGACCATCTGCTCCAGATCGCGATGCGTGGCCGTCAGAATGCGGACGTCGGTGGTAATGGTTTCGCTGCCGCCGACGCGTTCGAACTTCTGTTCTTGCAACACGCGCAGCAGCTTGCTTTGCACCAGCGGCGTCATATCGCCGACTTCGTCCAGAAACAGCGTTCCGCCGGAGCACTGCTCGAAGCGACCGATGCGTTTGTTATCGGCGCCGGTGAAAGCGCCCTTCTCGTGTCCGAACAATTCGCTTTCCAGCAGCGTTTCGGGAATTGCCGCAATGTTGACGGCCAGATACCGGCCGTTCGCTCGCGGGCTGTGGTGGTAGATTGCGCGAGCCACCAGTTCCTTGCCGGTGCCGCTCTCGCCGCGGATCAGGACCGCGACATTGTGCGAGGCGACGCGGCCGATCGCCTTGTAGACGTCTTGCATTGCCGCACAGCGGCCGACGAAGATGTCTGAGGACTCGCCCGAGTCGCAGGCGGCCTCGGGCACGTGCACCGGGACGTGCATGCAATGCCGGATTTCCAGCGCGCGGTCGACCAGCGCCCGGACTTTGGCAAAGTCCAGCGGTTTGAGCAGGTAGTCGTAGGCGCCGAGCTTCATCGCCTCGATCGCCGTGTCGCTGGCGCTGTCGGCGGTGATAAAGATCACCGGAACTTTCGAGTCGCGCTCGTAGATCTGTTCAAAAGTCGCCAGACCGGATTGGTCGGGCAACATAATGTCCAGAAGCACGACATCCGGCTTCTGTTCGTCAAATAGCTCCAAGCCTTCAGCGGCCGAGTTCGCCGACAGCACTTGGATGTCGGCGTCTCGGAAAATCTGCCTGAAAATATGAAGCACCGACCGATCGTCATCGATGACCAAGACGGAAGGCACGTTGCGTCTCCAAAGGTGACTTGTCGCCGGCTCGCGTTCTGGAATTCCGGACCGAACATTCGGTACGAAGCAAACCTCTCGCGGTTCGCTTCGGCGGAATTCATCGCGTATTTGTACGGACCTTGTTACTGCAGGCAATGCACGCCGGAAAAGGCACGCCCAAAATGCAAACAGCCCTCGTTCAGGTTGTGAACAAGGGCTGCCATAGCCACGATCGCAATCTTGCCAGCCCCATCAACAAAATGTAGGCGGGCCAAGGCGGACTGTCAACAAACGCCCCCCAGGCCGGTTCCCGTCTCGTCGAGCTAACTCGCTGGCATATAGAAAGCTTCGGCGAGTCGCGAGGATTTCCTGAGCTTCCGGCTCGCAATTGCGCACGCGCACGCCGCGTCGGTTTTGATGGATGGAATAGGATTCGTCCGATTATGATTGCGCATGCATCTGATGTGTGATGATTGAGCACCAGGGCCTGGCAGTGGGTGCGCATTCCGCCGCCCCGCCTGCCTGGCGCAGTTACCATTCGTCCGAGAAGCCGCGCCGGCGACTCGCGGTGCGGATCTCAACGACTTCGAGCGGCCCCCCGCCCATCGAACGTTTAACGTGCTGCCGCGGGGTCCAGTCCTTCCGGATCCGCGCGGCGCGAATCCGAATTTCTTCTTGAGAAGGAACGTCGTGAAAGGTCTTGGCGCCTGAGGCGAGTTTCCGCGTGCGAGACACGTCGATTCTCCTGCTTCTGTTGTTTTCCTGAGTTTTTGCGGTCGTGGGATCGGTTCCGACTCTCGGAGTCGGATGATTCACGGTCGCGCGTTTCAGCATTTCGCGTGCCAAATTTCGGCAAGAATTGGTTCGAAGGCCGAAGCAGGCAAGGCATCGCGTTGACAACCGGGGAGTTGGCGCCTGCGGCCCGCCAACGTTTCCGCAGCGCGCCGCATTCCAACCGCACCCCCCCAAGCCGCTGGTCGGGCAAGGATCGTCCTGATCGCATCTCGTTCAGCTTCGGGGCTTTGGAGAAACTCTGGCGGCAAACGTCTGACGTTTCATGAATGGTGCGCAAACGTCCGAAAGGTCTTACATAGCGCCGCAAAAAGGTAATCCTGCACCGTCTCTCTCGCCACGAGGGCCCCGATGACCATCAAGCTGCGAAAGCTGGAACCGAAGGTCCGAGCCACGTTCTATCTTTCCGCCGATGTGCTCGATCAAGCGCGCAACGCCGCCGTTCACCTGGCCGGATACCCGGCTCGGCTGACGTTGACCAAGCTCGTGGAAGACGCGTTGCAGGCTGAACTGCGGCGTTTGAAGGATCAGTACCATCAAGGAAAGGACTTTCCTCCACGCGAAGCAGACCTCAAAGGCGGCCGCCCGATCGCCGCATAGGGACGTCGATGCAAACCGCGACCCCGACTTCAGCCACGCGTCAATCCGAGTTACAGAAGCTGCGCCAAGAACTGTTGCGATTGATCCTTAAGAACGAAGCACGTCGTCGGATCACCACCAAGTAATCGTTTTCAGGTCACTGCCGGTGAAGCGTCTGTTGGCCCTTGGTCTGCTGTTGCTTGCGGCGCCGCCGCCCGCGGCGCAGGCGGACTTGATTTGGCCGTTCAGCAGCCTGTTTCGCGAGAGTCCCGCCAGCGACGCCGCAGCCGGCAGTGGTTTGCCGCCCAACCACGGCTGGAGCAAGCCGCACCCGGCCGTCGTGCGAGTTATCGTTCCGGAACGCAACGGAACCTCTTACGGTTCGGGCACGCTGATCGACGTCCACGACCGCTATGGCTTGATCATTACCAACTATCATGTCGTGTCCGACGCCTCGGGGCCGGCGACCGTGCTGTTCGCCGACGGTTTTCAATCGGCCGCCCAGGTGGTGAAAGTCGACCGCGATTGGGACCTGGCGGCGCTGGCCATTTGGAAACCGCAGGCCGAGCCGGTCGCCATCTCGTCGCAGGCCGCGCAACCCGGCGAGTGGCTGACCATTGCCGGCTACGGGCAAGGCCCGTACCGCGCGGCGTCGGGTCAATGCACGCAGTACGTGGCGCCCGGCATGCGCCTGCCGATGGAGACCGTCGAGGTGGCGGTCGCCGCGCGGCAAGGCGACTCGGGCGGACCGATCTTCAACGCCAACGGAGAACTGGCGGGCGTGCTGTGGGGCGCGGGCGGCGGCCGCACCGCCGGAAGCTACAGCGGACGCGTACGGCAGTTTCTGGCTTCGATCATCCCTACCTCGCCCTCGCAGGCTGATCCGGCCGCCATTGCTTTGGCCGGCATCTCGCCGGCGGGCTCAGCGAGCGGCAACGCCGCAGCCACTCGCGCTTTGCCGCCAGACGAATCGGCGCAGCCGGCTGATGGCGCCCAGTGGCGCAGCGCGGCTGCTTTGCCGGCGCCGAGCGGGCAACCCGGTTTTCCGCAAGTCGCTGCTCGACCCTGGGGCGCGGCGTCCGCAGCGTCGCCGCAGTCTGGAGACGAGCCGCCGGCAACTGACGCGGAAGCGGTTTCTGTTGGCTGGGAGGAATTGGCGGGCAAGACTCGGCTGGAACAAGCGAAAACCTTGTTGGCCGTCGTGGGCATCGCGGCCCTGGCAATCCAGTTCCGCAGGTTCTTGATTCAGCAGGGCTGAGCTTGCCGTCGCGGCGCGAAACTCGTTGACAGGTTTTGCTTACGCGCTGACAATACGGCCAGCCTGTCGCTGGCAGTCCGTCGCGCAATCCGTATCTTTTCTCTTGCACCCCAGGATCTCGAACCATGTCGATGGATTCCACCGATCCCTACCAGGCTCCCGCAGATCAATCAGGCGCACCGCAAAAAGGGGGCGGATCAAAACTCTTGTTGGGTCTGGGCATTGGCTGCGGGCTGGTGTTGCTGTTGTGCTGCGGCGGAGGCGTGGCGATCTTTATGATTGGCAAGAGCGCCTTTCAGGTAGAGACGTCGCCGGCGCAAGTGGCGGCGGCTTCCGACGCCATCACTGACATGGACGTTCCGCCGGGCTTTGAGCCGAAAACGGCCGTGAGCCTGAGGAATCCGTTCACCAGCAAGAAGGTCATGTCCATGGCCATGTACGAAGGGCCGAGCGAGAATGGCATGATCATGGTGGCGGAACTCGGCGAGGGCATGCCTGGCAACGAAGACCCCCAGAATATGAGACTGCAAATCGAGCAGTCGATGCGCCAACAGCAGCAACAGCAAAACCAGGGCGCCAAGGAACTGCAGATGGAAGGCGACGCGAAAGAAGTGACGGTGACGGTGCGCGGCGAGGAATGCACGTTTACCATTCAACGCGGCAAGGCGGCCAACGAACAGGAATTCGTGCAGGTGGAAGGGACCTTCACCGGCAAGGAAGGCGATCCTGCTTTTCTCCTCGGCCAACTGCCCGCCAGCGACTTCTCTGAAGAAGACGCCGAAGCGTTCGTCAAGTCGATCAAGTAAGCCGACGCTCCCCCGGTCGGCGGGAAGTCCCTCAACGGCGTTGTGCTGCGCAGCCGGTTGAAGCTCCCCGCGTGCGACGACCGCCGCGGAGCAATCGGGAAGAAAGACGGCGGCTCCCGGAGCGGCACAGTCAGTGAACCAGCGGTGATGGAGGCGTATGGGGATCTGACCCATAACGCTTGTCGCCAATTCGTGCGGCCGAACGTCCGATCTTGACGGTTCAGCTCTATTTATCGACAATGCCATGCGTTTAGGGGAAGCCCGGCCCGCCGCTCTCCAGAAGCGACGCGGGCGAGCAACAAGGAGGTTGCCATGAGCGAGACGATGGACGTTCGCATTGACGTCAAGGCGGCCAAGGCCCTCATTCACTGGAAGTCGCTATTCGCAGACGAAGTGGCCGCTGGCGCAGTGCGGCTCGCGGCCCAATCGCGTAATCCGGCGAATGTCACGTTGTCACATTATCGGCAGGCGGCAGAAATGGCCGTTCGCTCGCTGTCTGCGGCAATACTCGGCGACGAGCCTTTCGATGAATGCGAAGAAGCAGCCTGAATTTGAGCCTGCCGAGCCGCAGGATGCGGTATCGGCGCCTGCGGAGGAATGGGTCCGGCTCTTCATAAAGCATTTGGAGCTAAACGCCCTTGATGCCATTCGCGACTTGTCGTCGGATGCAACGGATTTCGAATTACGCGCGGCGATGGCCCGTGCGATATTAGCGACGTATGTTGATTCCGGGATGGACGTCGAGTCGGCCTTGGAAGCGTTTGGGCAAGCGACTGTCGAGCGAGAGACGCCTACCCCAGCCTGGACCGAGGCTTTGAATCAGCGGCGGTTTGAGCTGATCGATAAGAAGATTCAAGCGGAGTTGACCGTCGCGGAGAGTATCGAGTTAGCGCGTCTGACGAGCTTGATGCGCAACCACATTGATTCTGACGAGAATCTCCCGATGAAGGGAGCGCAAGCGTTGCATCGCAGGCTCCTCCATTCTGATTCGACGAGCGAACACGGGTGATCTTCGACTATCCGGAATCGCGCGACTGCCGACGCCATGGACCGGATGGATATGCAGCTTATGAATCGTATCGCCCTTGGCTGCGCGACGAGTTCGATTTCCGCTGCGCGTACTGCTTGAAACGCGAAACCTGGGGCCAAATCGCATCCGAGTTCGAACTCGATCATTTCCGGCCCCAGTCGTCAAACCCGCGATTGCTGCTCGATTACCAGAATCTCGTTTACGCCTGTCGACGCTGCAACGCCGTGAAAGGAGCGCAGTCCACGGGCGATCCTTTTCTGCTCCTGCGCGTCGCTCTCGCCAAGTTTCATCCCGATGGATCGCTACGATCGCTGGATATCGCGACGCAGCGTTTGATTGAACAACTTGACTTGAACTCTCCGCGTCTCAAAGAGTGGCGCATAATGTGGATGCGCATTGTAGCGCTCGCCAAAGATCGCGATCCCATTCTGTACTCGCAGTTAGTCGCCTTCCCAGAGAATCTGCCCAATCTCAGAAACCTCAGACCTCCGCGAAACACGCGCAAGCAGGGACTCCCTCAGTGTTGGTTTGCACAAAGAGAACGCGGCGAGCTGCCGGTCGCGTATTGAGCAGTGCCGCCTGTTCACGAGACCTTGGAGCGCGAAATGCTCCGCAACCACTGCACGGAGCGTCTCTACGAAGGCAGTCGCGGCTTAACGGGCACAAAGCGCTGGCAGCTAGCCTTTTGGCAAAGCAGTGAAACGTGCAGCAATAGAGAAGGATCGCGAGCTGAATGCGGTGCTTCCGCAAAGTTCAAAAGCCGAAGTAAACGCCCCGCCGTGCGTTTGTCCGGGGCAGTAGAAGCGGTCGCCCGTCCGGTTTTGCACTCCCAGGGAAATGACTGGCTGCAGCAACTCCGCTTGTTTCGGCCGATACGTCCAGAGGTTAAGGTAGTGAGAAAGCGAGCCTCTTGAATGCGCCGCGCTTCGGCGCGGCAACGCCAACGCCCAGGTTTTCTCCAATGATCTTCCGACAGCGCACCCTCGCTCGTCGCGTCGCCCGACAGACGCTGCCGACCTCTCTCCTGCTTCTCGTCGGGCTCTGCATGTGGATTCGTCCGACGGACGGGGCGCCGCCCGGCGAAGCCGAAGCGCGCCCCTCGGCTGCTTCTCGCGGCGCCGCGACGTCGATCGGAGTCAACCTTGCCGGGGCTGAATTCGGTCGCCTCGACGGCAAGTTCGGCTCGGCGTACACCTACCCGGGCGCCGCGTCGTTCGACTATTTCAAGTCGCACGGGATGTCGCTTGTTCGCCTGCCGTTCAAGTGGGAACGGCTGCAGCCGACCTTAATGCAACCGCTCGACGCGGATGAGCTCTCGCGGCTCGACGGCGTCGTCCAGTTGGCCCGACAGCGCGAGATGACGCTGCTGCTGGATGTGCACAATTATGCTCGCTATCGGGGCCAGCTCATCGGCACGCCCGAAGTTCCTCATGCCGCCTTTGCCGACTTCTGGCGCCGCCTGGCCGAGCACTACGGCAACGAACCGGCGATCTTCGCCTACGGCATCATGAACGAGCCGCACGGGACGAAGGGCCTTTGGCCGGCCGCCGCGCAAGCGGCCGTTGACGCGATCCGCAGCGTCGACATGCAACACACGATCACGGTCTGCGGCGACGGCTACAGCGGCGCGCACTCATGGCCCAAGATCAACGGCAATCTGCTGCTGCACGATCCGGCCGACAACTTGCTGTATGAAGCTCATCAGTATTTCGACCGCGACAACTCGGGCACGTACAAACGTCCCTACGACGCCGACGGCGCGACGCCCGACATCGGCGTGAAGCGGCTGCAGCCGTTCCTCTCCTGGCTGGAGCAACACCAGGTGCGGGGCTTCATCGGCGAGTTCGGCGTACCGGCCTACGATCCGCGCTGGCTTGTCGTGCTCGACGGGTTTCTCGCGGAAATGAAAAAACACCAGCTTGGCGGAACGTATTGGGCGGCCGGGCCGTGGTGGGGCGCAAGTCCCCTTTCCGTCGAGCCGATTGACGGGCGGCAGCGCCCGCAAATGGAGGTCTTAGAGTGGTACGCCGGCCATCGGGCGAGGCCTGCCGACGCCAACATCGACATGTCGTACATTCCGCCCAAGTCGACTCCCGGCGCTTACCTGTTCGGTTTTGCGAGCGCGCCGTATACCTATAACAACGAGGCCAGCAAGATCCGCCAGTCGCTTGTCGTCGAGAACAAGCATCCACTCCGCAAGATCTCTTTCAAGCACGAAGGCGATCCCGCCTGGGCGGGCGCCGGCATCTATTACGGCAAGCTCGACTGCCAAGATTTCAACGCTTTCGAACTCACCGTCCGCGCCGACCGCCCGTGCAAGCTGCAAGTCAGCGCCTACCATCCGGGCGATCAACGCTTTAACGCCACCGTCGAAGTCGCCCGGCAATGGCAAACGATCGTCATTCCTTTTGCCGAACTGAAGGACAAGAGCGCCGCCGCCTTTGACTCCGCCCAGCCGCTTGAAAAGGTTTCGTTTCAGCCGGGCGTCGATCGCAGTTCGCAGGGCAACAGTTTGTACTTCGATTTGTTCCGCCCGCGTTAGAGGCTTGTCCTCAGCCAGCCGCCCGGATATCCGTTTCCGGAATACTGCCTATTCTCGCCGTTCCCGGCCGACAAGCAACTCGCGACGAACGAACCTGACGCCTTCGACGCCTCCTCCTTTCCGGGCTCCTTAGAACTCCATTTCATGCCCTGGACAAAGCGTTAACTTTGCGTTACAAAGCTTGTGGGCGCTGTTCTTAAGACACGGTGATCCGCGCTAGGACGCACGCATTGTCTGCAAGACGGTTGACGATTGGTCTGAACGGCCCTCTGCACGTTCGGGAAGAACGCCTGTCATTGCAGCGCGGCGCCTGCCGATTGATGTATATCAGCGATATTCATCTGCGGCGAAACCGTTCCGAAAGACTCTGTCAGCAGATCCTGGCAGCGGCGCGCTCGACGGCCATCGATTTGCTGCTGTTAGGCGGCGATCTGGCGGATGGGCTTTCGGAATTGGGCAGCTTGCGCGAGTTGGTCGCTGCACTCTGCAAGTTGGCGCCCGTCTTCGCCGTGGGAGGCAATCACGACCAACGCGTTGGCATGCACCAGGTCCGCCGCGCGGTTGAAAGCGGCGGTGGGAAATGGATTCATGCCGGCGTCGCTCAGGTAGCGCACGGTTCTCGAGTGATTGCCGTCTGCGGCCCCGAGTCGGCAGTGTTGCCTCAGGGCGATGTCAGAGTGCTCTGCGCACACAACCCTCGCGTCTGGAAAGCGGCGCGGCAACGCGGCTACGACCTGGTCCTGGCCGGGCATCTGCATGGCTGCCAGGCGGTGGCCTTCGAGTTTCGAGATCGGTTATTCCCCGGCGCCGTGCTTTACCCGCATTGTTATCTTAGCCATCAGCAAGGGGCGACGCGCCTGGTGGTCAGCCGCGGCGTGAGCGACCTTGTGCCCATCCGCTGGCGGTGCCCGCGCGAGGTCGTTTTATGCCACGTCTGAATTCAACGCACTCCACATTCCGCACTGCGGAGCTTTGCCGGCCGATGGCCGTTCGGACTCCTTGGCGGCGCTGGCATGAACTGAAAGCCCGCCATTGGTCGAGCCTGGTTGCATGCCGAAGCATCGTCCGCGGTTTGCCGTTGCTGGCGACCGCTCGGCCGAAGACGCCGTTGCGAGTGCTGTGCATCATGGCTTTCGACGCCCTCCCCATGCTTCGGCGAGGGAAACCGCTGCCGCTCTCGCAGCGCAAAGTGCTGGCTGCCTGGCTTGATTTCGCGGCCTGCGCGAATGCGGCCTTCGACCAGAAAGACTATTGCCGGCGCGAGTTTCGTCGAACACTACGAATGCTCCAAGAATCCGGCCTCAGCTCTTCGGTGGTCGAATACCTGCGCCGACTTTGCGACCTGGAGAGGAGGCGCCCCGCGCCCGGCGGCGACGATTGGCAATTTCCCCACGCGGTTGCCTACCGCGAGGCCGTCGTGCGGCTTTCGCTCGGCATGACAGCCGTGGTCGCCGGTCGCGGCCGGCGACTCGACGATGCGGTCGCCGCAACCCGGCACGACGCCGATTTCAATCTTCTGTTTCGCATCGTGATGCAGTGTCAGATCCTCGACGATGTGCTCGACTATCCGCGCGATTCGGCCGCCGGCTTGCCGAGTTTTCTCACGGCTTCCTCATCGCTCGTACAGGCATTCGAACAGGCTTGCTTGACGGCAGCGCGTTATGCCGACATTCGCCACTTGCCGCGAAGCGGCGACATGTTCCCTCTGCGAGCAGCACTGTTTCTCGTATCGACGGCCGCCAGGCTGGTCCTGGCACTCGGCCGCTGGCGGCATCGGGCGAGGTTTGAACAGTCATTTACCAAGCATGTTTGCGGCCGTCGCCGGCTGGCGCCCGATGGCGTGGGCGACGTTCCGGCATAGACGACATGAGTGCGCAAAGTCGCGCCTGGCTGGAAGAGCGACTACCCGAGATCCCAGGTGTAGAAGCCGCCCGCCAGCATTATGTCTTGAACGCGGCGGAAAAGAGTGTTCGCGTAGTTCGTTCCCGCTGGCTCGTCTGGCATGTAGATGACAATTCGAGGTTGAGTATTGAAGCGGAAGAATCGCTCTGCGGGGGCGTTGAACCAATTACGCTGGCCAACCAGCAGCCAGTGCGGCCGCCACCCGAGCCTGGCGAGCCATCGCCAGAGAAACGCGGGTCGACGCCAGGCGGCGATGTCTACGAACCGGATGACAATCCACGCACCAGCCGAGAGCAATTCCAGGTGATCAGGATAGACCGCGACCTTGGTGACTTCGGGCAGCCCCTCGAATCGGCTGGGGGTGAAACTCAAACCGGGCCGTTCTGGCATTTCGTCTTCGCCGCGTGCCTTGGCTATCGATGGTTTTCGCGTGCCGCCTGTCGGCCGCAGACGCAATTTGCTTGCTTCGCAGGAGCCCGACTATTGTCATTGGTTCGACGCGTCAACCTGCCATCAAGGTCAGGACAGCCCGCTTATTCCAGCGGCTCGACCTCGTGGACATCCATATATAACGTCCACCCCGCCGGGAACGGGGAAGGGTTCTGTTTGGTCCCGCCGGCATGGTGTTCGGTCCCCAGCACGCCGCGCACGCGAACATTGACAGGGAGTTGAAGCCGGGCGAGTTGGTCCGGCTCGCGGCTGTGATCGACCCCGTACAGCGCGCACTTCTGGCCGTCGAGAATCACGAGGTAAAAGCGGTAGATG
>DASZUP010000706.1:0-6646 GCA_035547635.1 Pirellulales bacterium | reverse complement strand
AACAAAGGAAACAAAGATGCGACGATAGAGGATGCCCATCGAAACGCACTCACCCTTCGTGCCCTTCGTTTCCTTCTGTTCAAACTGGTTTCGGGGCAAGCTTGGCGCCTCGCAACGCCTCGTCGTCCCGCCCATTTAGGGCTGAGTTGTTCATCTCGGCCAGCGTTCCCAGGGCTTCGCCCATGGGCTGATGAATCACGCCACTTTGTGGCTAAGCAGTGTCATGGAAACCGGCTGCGCACTGCCTACGCGTTTGCCGCCATCGGAAGCCAACGCCGGTTCCCCGGACCAGGTTAACCGCTAATCGACGCTAATTGACACTGATTAGGGCGGATCAGTGAAGATCAGCGGTTTTTGTCTGCCGTTGCCGCGGCTAATCATGTTTTCCCTTGATGTGTCTTGCCGCTCGATAGAACATCAAGAAGATTCCGCTGGCGAAGATGCCCATCACCAGACCCGCAAACGAGCCGAGCAACGCCCCGGCGGGCCAGGGCAAGTTCCAGCGAGGGTTCAGCGCGGCCAGCAGGGCGCCCGCCGGCGACGTCGCCACGACCGAGACGAACACAAACACGGCCTGGAACTTGTTGTCGCTCCAGCGCACGTTCACGCCCGTCATGGTGTCGGAGACGACGTTGTACGCAGCGCGACCCGCCGATACGGATTGCGTCGGGTCCTGGTCGGCGTTCGCAGCATCCGCAGGAGCCTGGAAAGGATTTTCAGACAAAACGGCCTCCCCCAAGGAAATGGCAATACGGTCTCGGCGCCGAAACCAGACGTCGATAGTTTACGCCGCCGCGCCCATCGGACGCCAATGCGCATTCCGCGGACCAGGTTAACCGCTAATCGACGCTAATTGACACTGATTAGCGAGGATTAGTGAAGATCAGCGGTTTCTTGCCCGCGACACGTTACCCGGCTGATGGGTGGCGTTTGATGGAACAGAGGCCAACAAAGGAAACGAAGGTGGGATGGAGGACGCCCAGCGAAGCGAGATCTCCGTTCGTGTCCTTCGTTCTTCTGTTCAAACTGGTTTCGGGACAAGCTTGGCGCCGCGCGACACCTCGTCGTTCCGCCCTTTCAGGGCTGCGTTGTTCTTGTCGGCCGGCATTCCCAGGGCTTCGCCCGTGGGCTGATGAATCACGCCACGTTGTGGCTAAGCAGTGTCATGGTAGCCGGGTGCGCACTGCCTAAGCGTTTGTCCCCATCGGACGCTGACGCCCGTTCCGCGGACCAGGTTAACCACTGATCGCCGCTAATTGGCACTGATCAGCGCGGATCAGTGAAGATCAGCGGTTTCTTCCCCGCGACGCCGACGACGGGTGGGGCGTGATTTATTCCAGGGGCTCACGCCGCCTGGCTATCGCCTGTCGCCGCTACGCGGCTGAAGAAAGGGGGCGAGCGGCAAGCAGTCCCGTAGGGACGTAAGGTTGTAGCCAGGCGGCGCAAGCCCCTGGATCTCCGATCCGCGATCTCCCCCAGCAAGCCCCGGAACGGGGCGACAGGAATCTCGCCGATGCTCGCGACGCCGGATGGAACAGAAGGCAGCAAAGGAAACGAAGGTGGGATAGTGGATGCCCAGCGAAGCGAGATCTCCCTTCGTGTCCTTCGTTCTCTTCTGTTCAAACTGGTTTCGGGACAAGCTTGGCGCCGCCCGACGCCTCGTCGTTCCGCCCTTTCAGGGCTGGGGTGTGTTTATCGGCTGGCGTTCCCGGGGCTGCGCCCGTGGGCTGATGAATCACGCCACGTTGTGGCTGAGCAGCGTCATGGTAGCCGGGTGCATGCTGGCTACCCGCCGCGCCCGCCAGACGCCGACGCCTCCGCGGACCAGGTTAACCGCTAATCGACGCTCATTGACTCTGATTAGTGTGGATCAGTGAAGACCAGCGGTTTCTTGCCTACGGTGCTCCGCCGAGTTGAAACGCGGCGTTTATTCTCTCCGCGGCCCGCCAGCAAGCCCCGGAACAGGCCGAAAACGAGAGCCGAACGCAGGAGCCATTTCCATCTCTGATCCGTGTTTGATCCGTGTTCATCCGTGGCTAAGCTTTACCGTCGCCGCTAATCCGCTCTGATTAGCGCTGGATCAGCGAAGATCATCGGTTTCTTCCCGGCTTCCCCGCGAGCCCACTATGCGTTGCGGCGGATCCGGCGATAATGGGTGATTTCCCCGGCGGCCCCGTTTCATGCCTGACTCTGCTTCGTTTCTGATGATCACGTGCCAGGTCGGCGCCGAGCGGGCCGTCAAAGGGGAGTTGGCGCGCCGCTGGCCGGAGTTCCGCTTCGCCTATTCGCGGCCCGGTTTTCTCACGTTCAAACTGCCGGTCGAGCATGGACTGACCGACGATTTCAATTTGCAGAGCGTGTTTGCACGCAGTTACGCGTTCTCGCTCGGCAAGGCGACGGGCGAGTCGCTGGCGGCCCGGGCCGAACAGGCGGTGCGGTTGGCCGGCGAGCGATCCTTTGCGCGGCTGCACGTGTTTGAGCGCGATCGGTCGGCGCCGGGCGAGCATGGCTATGAGCCCGCCTTGTCCGAGGCTGCGGCCGAAGCCGACGCGGCGATCCGTCAGGCCTGGCCCGCCGGCGCGGCGCCCGATGAGCGCGCCATCGCAATGCAAGGCGAGCTGGTGTTGGACTGCGTGCTGGTGCAGCCGGACGAATGGTGGCTGGGCTATCATCGCGCTCGCGCCTGGGCCTCGCGGCGGCCGGGCGGATTGAGCCGCTTGAAGCTGCCCGAAGGCGCCGTCTCGCGCGCGTACCTGAAGATGGAAGAGGCGCTGCGCTGGTCGCATTTACCCGTTCGGGCCGGCGAGCGCGCGGCCGAGATCGGCTGCGCGCCGGGCGGCTCGTGCCAGGCGCTGTTGCGCCGCGGGCTGTGGGTGGCCGGCATCGATCCGGCCGCCGTGCATCCGACGGTGCTGGCCGATCCGCACTTCGCCCACATCCGCAAGCGCGGCGCCGACGTGCGGCGGCGAGATTTTGGCAACATCCGCTGGCTGATGACGGACATGAACGTTGCCCCGAGCTACACGCTCGACACGGTCGAGGCCATCGTGACTCACAAACAGGTCCGCATTCGCGGGCTGTTGCTGACGCTCAAGCTGCTCGACTGGAAGCTGGCCGACGAGGTTCCGCAGTACCTGGAGCGCATCCGCTCCTGGGGCTTTCCTTACCTCCGCGCCCGGCAGTTGCAGCACAACCGCCAGGAGATCTGCGTCGCCGCCCTGCGCCGCAAGCCGAAGCCGAGGGCGTAGCGCGAGCAGCGATGGCATTGTTCCAAAGTCGGCTTTCTCGCCGTGAAAGCACGTGCTTTCGGCGGAGCGAAAGCCGACTATGCGCCGCGGATCGTGCAGTTTCCGGCGCCGGAGGCTCGCTTGTCTCGAAACGAAGCGAGTTGCACGCATAAGGTTAGGGGCGGCGAGGAGAACCCTGGGGGCCGCTCGCATCGCTTTCTTGCACTGAGAGCATGGCCGCCTCGAGAACGCGAACCAGGTTCTGATCGGCGCTGGAGCATACCATGGTGAGGACAAGCAGGCGCTCTCCTTCAAATTGAAATAGCTTGATGCAGGCAAGCCCGTCCTTGCGGGAAGAATAGGTAACTCGAACGGCGCGCTTGCCGTTATGTCGCCCAGATTCGATGTCGGGCAGACCGTTCGACTTCCGTAGTTCCCGTAGCTCATCGGCAAGCGCCTGTTCAAAGTACTCGGCGCCATTCACCGTTGCAGGAGCCTCGCGTATTTGGGCCTGAAGCAGAGCTATTTCTTCTCCCGGCGAGTGCAAGCCTTTAACCCACTGCCACCCGTGCATCTGGCCGCCTTCGGGCGTCAGCGGTTCCACGACGCCGGTCCCGCCCGCAAAACCGTCGGGCAATTGGATAGAATGATCTCCAAACACGATTCTGGGACCGAGTTGCGCAGCCGCCTTGGGATCTGCCGTCAACTCGGGGCCATGAGCAGAATCAGCGATCGCCGCCCTCGTCTGAGCATCGACGAATTCATCAACGCGCGGGATCGCGTTTTCCGGCATGAGAGTGATTAACGCCACGATTCCTGCACATCCGAGCAACATCACGCCCGCCGCGACGCCGCCTAAGATCAAGAGCAGGGGCATGCCGTTCTTCTTGTCCAGACGTCCTGGTTCTCGTCGTCGAGAGGCGGACCGAGTGTGCGGCGGTACAGGCGTAGTCGCTTCCCAAGCGGCTGAGATAGGCTCGATGACCTCGCCAGGCGGCTGAGGCGGGATGGCGATAACCTGGCGGCAACCGGGACAGTGGAAACTCCTGCCGGCCCATTCAGCTTTCGCCTGGCACTGCGTGCCGCAATGAGGACACCGCAAAATCATCGCGTCGCCTCCCCCGATATTGGTCGGATCAATCGAACAAGGTTTTAACCTGCGCCGTCGAGACCTGCAACGAAATGGCCGTCGAAGAGACGTCCTTCGGCGGCGCAACATGGATCGACGGGCGGAGTTCCGACGGTTCGGCAAGCAAGGGCGGTCATTGTCGGACGACGCTACGGACGTACCCCGCGCCGGCTGTTGGCGGAATTAGACGTCACGAGTTCCGGGCGTAAAATGCAGCCTGCCTGCTTCCACTTCGCTGCACAGGGGTTCAAGCGATGGTTCGGTCGCGGAACGCTGATTTTCTTCGCAGCGAACGAATCAGAGCCGGATTGAACGCCGGCGCTTATCTTAGCTTCATGTTCATATAGCCACTGAGTTCACAGAGGGCACAGAGGACATTCAAACCTTGTCGTATCTGAAGGCGACCGGACTCAAACGAGCCTTACTGGTCAACTTTGGCGAAAGGCGCCTGGTTGACGGCATCAAACGCGTCTCTCTGTGAACTCTGTGTCCTCTGTGGCAATGTCGCCTTCTCTGGGGACTGGTCCGGGCGATTCTCGCGAAATCGCCAGGCGCGCGGTCTTTGCCGAGCGCGCTTGGCCTCGCGGCGCGTGCGGGCTGCTACGATGGGTGGCGCCAAAGGCTCCACCTCGGCCCGGCATCGCCTGAACGCTTGATGGGCATTCCCAGCGCGACGGCGCCTGACGAACGGCTTGCGGACAAACGCACGCCCAAGCAGTTGCCAGGCGAAAACATTCGGCCGGCTGCGGATTACGCGCCCAGCTTCTCAAATAACGAGTCCGCGGCGGATTGCTGCTGATTCCCGCTGGAAGCGGTTTGCGGGAAGTAATCTGGCAGGCGAACGCCTTCGCCCGGGGGCGAGGCAGGAGGATTCTGACCGTACTCGGGCAGGTTGGCGATCTCCTGCTCGATGTCACGGTCGGTCTTGCCGGAGTGCATTTCGCCGGCGTATTGCTTGAGTTCGTCGGCCGTCGGCGCTCGTTGCAGGTACTGCTGGAACCAGCCGGTCACGTCGCCTTGGTACGCTTCCAGCGAAGTGAAGAAGCCCAAGGCGATGTGCTTCCGCGTTTCGGCCGTGTTTCCGTGGCTGGTCAGGTAGTCGAGCCAATACTGCTGGCCTTGCACGTCGGGCTCTCTGCCCAGGATTCGCAGGTAGAGCTGGTTAAGCCAGGCCTCGGGCGTGCCGCCGGCAGAAGCATAGAACTCGGGCGAATCGGCGAACCCGGCCTTGATCGTCTCGGGACCGCCCGTCGAGTGCCAGACTTGTCTCCAGTGAGCCAGACCGCCAGAGTCGGCAGCGCGGTGCAGGTATTGCTGGTAGTAGCCGGTGATGATTTGGTTGAGCAGTTCATCGCTCTCGAAGAAGCCGGCGGCGATGTCGCCCGGCTTGCCGCCGCCCGCGAAATCCTTGATCCAGTATTTTAATCCGCCCGGATCCGGATCGCGATGCAGCACTGACTCATAGAACTTCCACACCACCCCGCCGGTCTGCGAGAGCACGTTGACGGTCGCGGTGCTTCGGTCGCCTGACGAATCGCTGACCGTAAATTGCGCGTGATCGAAGCCAGGAAAATTGGCGGGCGGCGTGTAGTTGAACGAGCCGTCGCTGTTGAAGACAAAGGTCCCCCCCTCGGCGCCCGTGACCGTGCCCGCGGTTACCGTGAGTTGCGTCGGCCCGGTGTCGCCTTGCAGCAGCCCGTCGGCGGCGGAGACGCTGACGACGCCGGAGCCAATGGTATAGACGGCGTTGTTCACGACGAACGGTTCGGCCACGTTGACCACTGCGCCGCGCGACATTTTGCGGATGCGATTGTTGCTGCTGTCGGCGATGAACAGGTCGCCGGACGAATCGACCGCGATGCCGTTAGGCCTGGAGAGTTCCGCCTCGGCGGCAGGGCCGCCGTCGCCGCTGAAGCCGGCTGTTCCATTTCCCGCGACAGTGGTGATGATGCCCGTCGCCAGGTTCACCTCGCGGATGCGATTGTTGCCGCTGTCGGCGATGAAAAGGTTGCCCGATGAATCGACAGAGATGCCCGTGGGGTTGTCGAATTCTGCCGCCGTCGCGGGGCCGCCGTCGCCATTGAAGCCGGTTAATCCGTTACCTGCCACAGTGGTAATGATGCCCGTCGCCAGATTTACTTCGCGAATATACCCGTCGGCGATGAACAGGTCGCCCGACGAATCGACGGCGACGTCCGTGGGCCCGATGAGTTCCGCCGCGGTGGCCGGCCCGCCGTCGCCGCTGAAGCCAGCTGTTCCGTTGCCCGCGACCGTGGTGATGAGGCCGGGC
>DASZUP010000705.1:0-21534 GCA_035547635.1 Pirellulales bacterium | reverse complement strand
CGCAGCCTTTGACCTGGCCCAGGAAAGCGATGAGCAGTTGATTGAGCGGCTGCGCAGCCCGAACGTCTTCTATCGCGACCTGGCCCAGCGCCTGCTCTGGGAGCGGCGCGAGCCGCCGACGATGCGCCGGCTCGAACAGCTCGTGCTGAACGACGCCGAACTCCGCAAAGCGCGGATGCACGCCTTGTGGGCCTTGATTGGCTGCGGTCCGCTGGCGCCGGAGTTTCACGCCCGACTGCTCGCACACGCCGACCCCGGCCTCCGCGCTTGGGGCGTGCGAGCGGCCGGCAATCAACGCGACATCTCGCCTGCGCTGCGAGAGCAGATTGCTGCTCTGGCCCGCGACCCGGCCGACGAGGTCAAGCTGCAAGTCGCGATTGCGGCCGCCAAGCTGACGGGCGTCGACTCTGTTTCGCTGTTGACCGACGTGCTCGCTCAGGCGGGCGACGACAAGCTGATCCCGCACATCGTCTGGCAGAACCTGCATCCGTTGTTAGAAACTCACAGCGCCAAGTTTCTAGCCCTGGTCCAAGAAAAGCAGCTTGCCAGGCAGCCGGTAGCGGCGGCGATCATGCCGCGCGTCGTGGAGCGAATGCTGGCCAGCGCTTCGCCAGACGCTGACGCGCTGGCCTCGCTGTTCGCCGCGCTGGCATCCGGCGACGGAGCCAATCCGCCCCTGGCAGGACAGTGCCTTGCGGTCCTGGCCGCCAAGATCCAGACTCGCGAAATCGCCGGCGAACGGTTGCAGACCATCAAACGCGCCTTTGAGCCGGTCTTGCAAGACTT
This sequence comes from Pirellulales bacterium, assembly GCA_035547635.1. Lineage (GTDB taxonomy): Bacteria > Planctomycetota > Planctomycetia > Pirellulales > JAICIG01 > JAICIG01. The sequence goes on along the minus strand of DASZUP010000705.1, from coordinate 20,748 downwards.
GTTAAACGATTCCGCAGCGTCGCCGCTCAGGTTCGACGCCGCGCTGCTGGCCACGACCTGGCGCGACCCGGCGGGGTTCGAAGCAATCCGGGCGGCGTTTGTCTCGCCCAAGCAAGTGGCGGAGCGGCGTTTGCAAGCCCTCGATGCTCTGGTGGCGGCAAACGATCCTGACCTTCTGCCGGCGGTCGCGGGCGTGTTGAACTCCAGCGAAAACGCCTCGCTCGAACTGCGGCGCCGCACGCTCGATGCGTTAGGACGGCTGGAACGGGCCGATGTCGCCGAGATCGTGCTGGCGGCCTATCCCAAGATGGAAGCCGAACTGAAGCCGCAGGCCATTGAATTGCTGACCGGCCGGGCCGCCTGGAGCAAGCAATTGCTGGCCGCCATTGCCGCCGAGCGGTTGCCGGCCGGCGCCTTGAACGTGAACCAGGTTCGTAAACTGCTGGCCAGCAAAGACGCGGAACTGGTCAAGCAGGTGCAAACCGTGTGGGGCGTGATGCGGACGGAGCGCAACCCGCAACGCGAGAAGGTGATTGCCGAGATGCGCACCTTCGTGCGGAAGCATCCCGGCGACCCGCACGCCGGCCAGCAGGTGTTCAAGAAGTTGTGCGGTCAGTGCCACAAGATCTACGGCGAAGGTCAGGAGGTTGGCCCCGACATTACGGTCAACGGCCGCAGTTCTTTCGAGCAGTTGCTCTCGAATGTATTCGATCCCAGTCTGGTGATCGGCGCCGCTTACCAGGCGCGAACCGTCGTGACGGAAGACGGCCGCGTGCTCACCGGGCTGGTGGCCGAGGACAGCCCGCAGCGCGTCGTGCTGAAGATTCAAGGCGGCAAGCAGGAAACGATCGCCCGCGACAATATCGAAGAGATGGAAACGAGCAAGCTGTCGCTGATGCCCGAGGATCTTGAAAAACAGCTCAAGCCGGCGGAAATCGCCGATCTGTTCGCCTTCATCACGCTGAACAAGCCGCCCAGCGATCCAGAGGCTCGCCAACTGCCGGGCGTGCGCGTACCGCCGCCGCGCGAAACGACGAACGCCTCCGAGTTCAACGACGTCATCGGCGAGATCGCCCCCGGCTTCGCCACGGCGGGCTCCGGCGAGCGCGGCGTGGCCATTGTGGCCGAACATTTCGGCCGAGCCGGCGTCTTGCGAACGCATCCGATCGCCCAAGGCAAACCCTGCATACTGCGTTCGACCATCGACGTGCCGACCGGCAAGCGGACGCGGCTGCTGCTCGACGTCTCGCACGATCCGCGTGGCGATTGGCAGTTGGTCGTCAAAGCCAACGGCAAGCTGCTCCACGATGGGCTGGTTGCCGCCAAGACGACCAAGAACGGCTGGTCGGCCGTGGCTATCGACCTATCCCGGTTCGCAGGACAGCAAGTCCAGTTGGAGCTATTGAACCAGGCCAACGGCTGGTCCTGGGAATTCGGCTATTGGGGCCGGATCGAAGTCGTTTCCGAGTAGACGCTGCCTCAGCGGAAAGAGACCCCAAAGCCCCAGGCGGGCGGCGGGGGAGGCGGGGGATAATAGTAATAAGGATACGGCGCCCAGACCGGAGGCGGCGGAGCGACCATCACGGGCGGAGGCCCGGCCGCGATGGGAACTGGCCCGCCGGCGGCTTGCGGCGGCGGGCCTGCGGTCTGCAGGGCTTCGATCACGCGTTTGCTTACGCCGTTTTGCTGCAGTGCAATTAGATCTTGCGTCTGCGGCCGCCCGACGACGCCGTTGTAGCGGATGTGGTTGACGATCAGGTCCTCGTCGAGCCCCTGCCGCGTCATCTCGATCGCGTCGTTCATGGTCACGGCGCCGCGAGGAATCTGGCGGCCCATCTGTGAGGCGATCATGGCGCGATTGCGGGCTTCCATTTCGTCCAGGCTGCTGCCTACCGCCGCGCCCGATACGGCGCCAACGCCGGCGCCGACCAAAGCTCCGGCCCCTGGGTGCCCGACCGCTTCACCCACCAACGCGCCGACGCCCGCGCCCGCGGCGCCGCCAAACAGCGCGCCGCGAGCGGCGTGATAAGGCGAGGCGCAGCCGGCTGCCAACAGAAAGGCTATCCCAGCGCCCCAACCGATCCACCGACCAGGCGGCGCGGCCGCGCTGGCCGCCGTGGAAAAAGCACTCGTTCGTTCCATGATCGATCAGCCATCTGCGGCAACTCAATCGCCGCGGCCGACATCCTTGTCTTGTGCTAGGGGCTGGAGAGGCGCCCGATCCGATCGATCGATTGCGCGGCGGGGATTATTCCGAGATCCCTGGTCCGCGGTCAAGAGCAGCTCGCCAAACGGCCGCCGCCTATTCCTTTTCGCCCGCCCACTTTCGCCATTTCATCAAGGCTTCTTCCCGAGCTTCGACGCTCTTGAAGCCGAGCGTGGCGGGATTGAATAGCCAGGTGGGGTGCGAAACGTAATGGTCGAAACCGTAATCTCGCAGTTCCTGTCCGGTCAGATACACCATCACGGCCAGGGCGACGTCGCGAATTTGCGTGCGAATTTCCTCGCCGTCACGGCCGTGCACGGTAAACTCCGCCTTGTCTTCGAGCAAGGAAGACAAAGCCGGCACCTGCCGCTCATCTCCCAGTTTGCCCAAAGCGAGGATGGCAAACGGGCGTTGCTGGGCGGGAATTTCCTTTCGCGACGCCAATTCAGCCGCTGGTTTGATGGCGGTCTTCAGGTCATAGCGCATGGCCAGTTGCAAATTCTGATAAGCGACCATCGTGTCTTCGAAATGGCGCGAAACCCAGACGCTCAGCAGACCCCGCAACGGCTCGATCAGAGTTCCCGCCGACAGGGCCGAGTGGAGCGAAGGCTGATTGCTGAAATTGTTCACGAAGGAGGCGCCCTGCGTAGAAATTTCCACGTCGCGTTTGCCGGCCACGAACAGCAATGCGGCAATGCTGCCGACGCCCAAGGGCTGTTCGTCGTCGGCATCAGCCGATTGCATTTCGTGCTGTATCTGCTGGCAGCGCAACTCAAGCAGTTCTCCGGCGGCGGCGGGTTGGGCTTGGGCCGCTTGCAGCAGCTCACGCTCGGCGCGCTGCATCTCGACGAACAACCGCCGCGCAGCATGGCTGCGGCCGACTTGCTCGCGAAACCGCTGCCAGCCGGGCAGGCAGTCGTCGCTGCACTCGCCCGATGAACTGAGGAACGTTTCCAGCTTCTGTTGAAAGTCGAGATCCAGCACGTGTTCGAGCGCCTCGGCGGCCCGGTAGCGGATCTCGGCATCGGGATTGTCGAGAGCGGCTTGCAACGCCTCTTTGGCGGGGACGCCCATTTGTTCGAGCATCCGCTGGGCCTGTTGCCGCTTCACATAGGAGCCGGCGCCCAATTGCCGGATCAACTCGGCCGCCGCCGGCGCCTCGGCAGACGCACTTTGCATGGGCTTTGACGAAGAGGTGTTGGTCTCGGCCGCGACGGGCCCCGCTACTGCGAAACATGCAATGAGGCAGCACCGAAACCAGTTCGGCCCCCACGCAGTGCAACCGCCGATACGCATAATCGCTTCACTCCTTCGTCCGCCTTGACGCCATGGGTCAGATGCCAGTTCGATTGTATCCGCTGGGCCAGCCCCCCGTCCATCGAATTTGCAGCCCTGGCAGAGGCGGAGAGGCATGAGAGTCCCGTGCGTCGCGCACCGTTCACGGTTGCGATTCAGCTTAGAAGGCAATCGCGGCGCCCCGGAGTCTTCACAGATTCCGCTAGATGGCCGCACCTGAGAATCTTCACAGCTTTCGCTACTATCAGCAAAACTATTGTCAGGCATCCGGCCTCAGCCGCTTGCTCCGCAGCGAGCGGGCTATTAGAATCAAAGCACTTGGGATTTGCGGCCGCTTGCAGCCTACACCTGCTAAAGTGCCATTTTCGTCGAGCGTTGCCTCTCCGGGCGACCGGGCGAAAATTCAACTAGAGCGAGCGTAAGCCGCGACCGCCTCGGGCGTGTTTGCGGCTTTTTTTGTGAGCCCGCGATCGTCCCGATCCGTTCGCCGCCTTGCTACTCACGCTTTTGGGACTTCGCAATGACTCACGATCCTGCCGCGGGCAATCCAGACTCAAACCGCTGGCAACCCTCTACGCTGGCCGTCCACGCCGGAGAAGACCGGCAAAAGCCGGGCGACGCTATTACCGACCCGATCTTCTGCACCTCGACCTATACGTTTCCCGATACGCAGTCGGTGATCGATTTCATTGAGCAGAAACAGCCGCGGGAAGAATACGGGCGGTACGGCAATCCGAGCGAAAAAGTCGTCGAGCGAAAGCTGGCCGCCCTGGAAGGGGGCGAGGCGGCGCTGCTGTTCTCCACGGGCATGGCGGCCATCGTCGGGCTGCTGATGACCAAGCTGAACTCGGGCGACGAAGTGATCTTTTTCGACGAGTGTTATCACCGCAGCCGAGAGTTTTGCGTCAAGCATTTGTCGCGGTTTGGCGTGATCACCAAGCAAGTTCCGGCGTGCGACTACGAGGCGATGGAAGCGGCCATCACGCCCAACACCAGGCTGCTGGTCAGCGAGTCGCCGACCAATCCCCATCTGAGCGTCGTCGATCTGGAGAAGTTCGTGGGCGTAGGTCGCCGTCACGGCGTAGAAACGCTGATCGACGCCACGCTGGGCACTCCCTACAACCTCCGGCCGCTGGCCGCCGGCGTCGACTACGTGCTGCACTCGGCCACCAAGTATTTAGCGGGCCACAATGATTTGCTCGCCGGAGTGATCGCCGGCGCCGCCGACAAGCTGGAACCGATCCGCAAGTTGCGCGGCATCATGGGAGCCATCAATTCCCCGCATAATATCTACTTGCTGCTCCGCGGGCTGAAAACTTTCGAGCTGCGGATGCAGCGGCACAACCAAAACGGCCAGGCCGTGGCCGAGTTTCTTGCGGGCCATCCGAAGGTCGAGAAAGTCTACTACCCCGGCCTTGCAGGACACCGCGACCACGAAGTGGCGAAGCGCACCATGCGAGGCTTCGGCGGACTGGTGACCTTCCTGGTCAAAGACGCCGATTGGCGGCAGACGGCCCGCGTGGTGGATAGCGTCAAGCTGCCGCGGATCGGTCCCAGCCTGGGCGGCGTCGAGTCGTTGATCGAGCAGCCGCTGGTGATGAGCTACTACGAATGTTCGCCCGAGGATCGCCAGCGGTTCGGCATCCCTGATAACATGATCCGGCTGGCCTGCGGCATTGAAGACACAGAAGACCTGATCGCCGACCTGGCCCAGGCGTTGGACAAGCTGTCGTAGTACGGCGGCGGTCGAGGCGAGATTGCCGGCCGCGTTGCTGTTCCCGCATTAACAGTAAAGGTTCTTCATGCAATTCCGCACGCGCGCCATCCACGTCGGCCAGGAACCCGATGCCGAAACGGGAGCGGTCGTACCGCCGATCCACCTGTCCAGCACGTTCGTCCAGCCCGGCGCCGGCGAGTGGGGACGCTTCGATTACTCGCGCAGCGGCAACCCGACGCGAAAGGCGTTTGAGAAGACGTTGGCCTGCCTGGAAGGAGGCGTCGATGCGCTGGCCTTCGCCTCGGGTATGGCCGCGACTCACTGTGCGACCATGCTGCTGGAACAAGGCGACCATATCGTCGCGGGTTCGGATATCTACGGCGGCACGTTCCGGCTGTTGCACAAGATCACGAATCGCTCGGGCATCCGCGTCACGTTGGCCCCTTCCACCGATCTGGACCGGCTGGCGGCGGCGATCACTCCGCACACCAAATTGCTGTGGATCGAGAGCCCGGGCAACCCGCTGATGTCGATTACTGATATCGCCGCTTGCGCCGAGTTGGCCCGTGAACACGAGATTTTGCTCGGCGTCGACAACACGTTGGCATCGCCCGCCTTGACCCGGCCTTTGGAACTGGGCGCCGACATCGTCATGCATTCGGCTACCAAGTACTTGGGCGGCCACAGCGACGTGCTGGGCGGAGCACTGGTCGTGAAGGACAAGGAGTTGTACGACCGGCTATACTTCGTCCAGAATGCCACGGGCGCGGTAATGGGACCGCTGGAATCATTCCTCTGCTCGCGAGGGCTCAAGACGCTCGAACTGCGCGTTCGAGAGCAGTCCCGAACCGCACTGCAAATCGCCGAGCATCTCTCGCGCCACCCGCGCGTCAAGCGGGTGCTGTATCCGGGGCTCGCGGGGCATCCGGGGCACGAAATCGCCGCCCGGCAAATGACGGGCGGCTTCGGCGGCATGCTCAGCTTTGAGGCGACCGGGGACTTGGAAGCGACCAAGAAGATCGTGCAATCGACCAGGCTGTTTCGTTTGGCAGTCAGCCTGGGCGCCGCCGAATCATTGATCGAGCAGCCCGCCTCCATGTCGCACGCCAGTTACGACCGCGAGGCCCGACTGGCCCACGGCATCAGCGACGGACTGATCCGCCTGAGCATCGGACTGGAGGCCTTCGAGGATCTTCGCGACGATCTCGATCAAGCCTTGGCGCAAGCAGGATAGGCTTCGGAAACGCGTTTCCGCGAAAATCCCGGTTTCATTCCGGTTCGGTTGTTTCAAAGCGGGGCAAATGTCCCCGCAGTCGTCGCTCTTTGCCCATTCCCTCATGGGAACGGCGGCGCCGTCGCGGTTCTGCGGCGCCCGGCCATTCCTGTAAGTGATTTTGGCTCCGCGGATGGGCCGTTATCAGCGGAGTTTAGCGATGCCGCCCCTGACCGTGTTAATTCGGGGCGAATACGGCCACTTTTCGGATTCCGGCGATTTTTCTGATTTCGATGAAAGTTCCGGTTGAAGGATTCCGATAGTTTCGCTGGCTAAGAAAAGGCGCGGACGTCGTCCGCCCGGTGATAGCACTGTCGAGGAGCTTTCGATGCACTGCGAACGGCACAAACTGGGAACGTGGGTAAAATGTTGCGTAGCTCTGGCAATTTGCCTGGGGCCGGCAATTCCGGCGTTCGCCCAGAAATTCGCCCGCCGCTCTCGCCCGGTCGAGTCTTCGAACTACGTGTTCGAAGAAGACGCGGAGGCCGCTCCCGAGGAGATGGTTGAAACTCAACCGGCTCGCGTCCGCGAAGCGCATCCCGCTCGCGTTCGAGAGAGCCGGCCCGTTCGCATGGTCCAGGCGGGGCACGCCCCCTGGCAGGAGGCGCCGGCGCCGATGTTTCGCTCGCGAGGCTCTCGCCATCAGCATCCTCGCATGGCGATGCAAGAAGTCGTGTTCATGGACGGAGAGCCGACGCTTGCGGACTCGGAGCTGATCGCACCGGGCGCGATGGAAGGCGAAGTGATCCAGGAACGCGTCGTTCCGGGCGGTCCCGCTCCGGAAGGTTACTATCAAGAAGAGGGCGAATTCGCCTCGAGTTGCCCCACGTGCGATGGCGAGATCTTCGACGATCACGTCTGCGGTCCGGGCTGCAACGAGTCAAATTGTCCGCGCGTCATCGTGCCTTGCGACGGCATCTGCATTCCGCGTCACCGCGTTGAAGAACACTCGCTGTTTATCGGCCCTCAAGGGTTCAAGGGGCCGCTGGACCAGGGCCTCAACGGCAACTTCGGCTTCCATGAAGGCGTGAACTTCGCCGGGCAGTTCGGTCGCTGGCTCGGCCTGGGCGGCCTGGGCATCGGTTACCAGGTTGGCGCCATGTTCGCGCAAAGCGACTTCTACGGCAACCAGGTCAACGGAACGGAAACCAAGGGACGCGACCAGCAGTTCGTCACGGCCGGTCTGTTCCGCCGCGCCCGCGGCTATGGCTTCCAAGGGGGCGCCGTATTCGACTACCTGCACGACAACTACTACGTCAAATACAACGTCGGCCAGGTTCGGGCGGAGTTGAGCTATCTGCACTGCAACGGCCATGAATTCGGCTTTTTCGGCGCCTTTCACGTGCGGCCGGGCCATGGCAACCTGCAGAACAACACGCTCAATACGGTGTTCTCGCAGGGTTACCAGACCATCGACTATTACAACCTGTTCTATCGCGTCAACTTGCCGAGCGGCGCCTGGGGCCGGTTCTGGGGCGGCGCCACGGGCAACAAGGGCGGCATGGTCGGCGCCGACTTACGCCTGCCGCTTACCAACCAGTGGGATCTGACCAGCATGTTCAACTTCCTCATTCCCGGACCGGGCGCCGGCGTCGCCGGTCAGTCGCACGAAGGCTGGGGATTGATGACGAACCTCGTCTGGTATCCCGGTCGCGCCAAGAACGGCATTCACAACGGCTACTACCGCTCGCTGTTCAACGTCGCCAACAACGGCCTGATGTTCGCACAGCCTCACTAAACCGCGGCTCGGGATTTTGCAGTGCAACGCTGTAGGGGAATTCGTGAGCATTCCGGGCGCTCTGCACAGTTCTCCAACCGGCTGCTCTCCAACCGCCCGCGCCGCCGGAGGGCAAAACGCGCCTCCCGGAAGCTTCACAGCTTCCGCTACGGTTGCAAAATCATCGCCGCCCATGGAGCGCAAAAAACCGAAGCGTTTTCGGAAGCCGGAAAGCAGGGCGAGCACGCGAGGGGCGCTTTCGCCTACCTCCTCTCTCCTACCTCCTCGCTCTTCCAACTTGCTGCTTCTTCGCCGTCCAGTCGTAGCGTCAGGCATTTGGCGCTGCCGCCCGCCTTGACGAACTCGTCGAGCGGCGTTTCGCGAGCCTGGAAGCCGCGCGCGAGAAGTTGGCGGTGCAAGTCAGGGCAGCCGGCGTTGGTCACCACGGTCTTGCCGACCACCACCGCATTGCAGGCGAACTGACGCGCCTCTTCTTCGCGGACCGCGATCAGTTCGGGAATCAATTCCTTCATCGCCTGCACGCCGTATTCGTCAAACGCCGCGGGAAAATAGATGGCGACGCCCGGCGCCAGCGGGCAAAAGCAGGTGTCCAGGTGGTAGTAGTAGTCGTCGACCAGTTCCAGCGGTATCACGCGGCAGCCTAACATCTCGCCGATCAGTTGATGCCCGCGGGCGTCGCTGCGAATCCGGTAGCCGGCGAATAAGGTGTCTCCGCAAAACAGCGCGTCGCCGGCGCCTTCGAAATACACGTTGTCCGGCACGCGGCGCACCTGAAAGCCGTGTTCGGCCAGCCAGGTCTCATCGTGACTCTCTTCGCCTTGGCGCTCCGGATGGCGAAAGTGCGCCAACACCGCCTGGTCGCGATAGACCAGCGCCGCATTGGCCGTAAACACCAGGTCCGGCAGGCCCTGCTGAGGCGACAACGTCGAGATCCTGGCTCCGCTGCGTTCCAAGAGCGCTTTCAAATCGCTCCACTGCTGCGTGGCGCGCGCATGATTCGCCTGGCGCGAACGTTTCATCCACGGATTGATTTCGTATTCAATGCCGTAATAGTCCGGCGGACACATCAGGATGTGGGGTTGCCTCATGGCTTGGCCGCATGCTCCAAGGCGTTGAGTTCCGTCACCAGCGAACGCAAGAATGGTTCGACGTCCGTCACCAGGCCGACCGTCTGGAACGAGCCGCGATCGTTGAGCTTGATGACCGTGGAAGGGTTGATGTCCACGCAGACCACTTTGACCCAGGCCGGCAGCAGGTTGCCCACCGCAATTGAGTGCAGCGTCGTGGCGATCATCAAGCAGAACGTGGCGCCTCGGCTCAGGCGCCGCATTTCGCGCTGCGCGACCAGCACGTCGGTAATCACCTCGGGCAGCGGGCCGTCGTCGCGAATGCTGCCGGCCAGCAGAAATTCGACGTTGTTGCGAATGCACTCGTACATGATGCCGGATTTCAGCACGCCCGACTCGACCGCCTGGCGAATGCCGCCCTCGCGACGGATCCGGTTGATCGCCCTCAAGTGATGTTCGTGCCCTTCTTCCACCGGGATGCCGCGGTCCATGTGAATGCCCAGGCTGGTGCCGTAGAGCGCCTGCTCGATATCGTGAGTGGCCAGGGCGTTGCCGGCGAACAGCACGTTGACGTAACCGCGGCGGATGAGCTCGCAAAGGTGCTCGGCGCTGCCCGTGTGGACGATGGCGGGGCCGCCGACGACCAGCGTCCGGCCGCCTGTATCGCGCGTCTTCTGCAGCTCGCGCGCCACCTCGCGAATAGCCAGGCCCTTCGGTTTCTCGGTCGAGACGTTGCTCCCCATGAACTCGAACATCTGCCGGCCCTCGGTGGAGCGCTGCTCGGGAAAGACCCGCACCCCTGCATGGCCCACAATGAACAGGTCGCCGACGCGGACGTCGCTCATGGCGACCGCCCGAGCAATGCGGGCCTCCTGGTCAACGAGCACGCCGCAATCCATCTCCTGATCCTCGACCGGAATCCACTGGCCGCCGAGACGGACCTCGGTCCGCTGATTGGTGGTGCTATAGAAACCCTCGGGAAAGGCGCCTGCGATGTCGGCGGCGACCAGGCGGCAATCTTGCGAAGCGGTGGAAACGGCGCCGTGGTCGGCAATCTGGCTGAGGATGTCTTGCAGTTGCTGCTCGGCCGCGGCCGCCACCTCCAGCAAGGCATAGCTGGGGTCGGTGCGAGCCTGACCGACGGTGATGCGTTTGATGCGGAAGGCGCCGCCGCGGCTGGTCACAATATCCAGAATTTTCGGCAGGATCAGGCTGTCGATGATATGGCCGCGAAGTTCGACCTCTTCCACGTGGCGGTCGAATTCGTGCTGCGTTTGCGTCCGTTCCGTCATCGCTGGACCTTCCCGCTGGCGTAGCGCATTGAAATTGCCCCTAGGAGCGGGGACAAACGGCTCCCCCGCGTCTGCCGAATTTTACCTTATCGGTGAAGTTCGGGCCAAGCTCGCTACGGTCTCCGCGGCTCGCGGGTGCGGCCGTAACTTCAACGATGGGCACGACTTCACAACCACCGAGCAGGGCCCTATAATGCACTCCTTCAGTGTTTCTTTCGACCTCTCGGCCAAGTCGCCCACGGTCGTCTACCACCTTCGCGCGGCGGGAAACCAAGCCAAACATGAGCAACAGCGGATCATCAAGCCATTGGAATTCTCTGGCAGAAGAACTCGGGGCGGAGATCAAGCCGGAACCGCCAAAGCCGGCCGCGCCGGCCCCGGCGCCCGTCGTCAAGAAGCGAGCCGAACCGGCGCCGCGTCCTGAGCGCCCGAAAGCAAACTGGGGCGACGTGGCGTTGTCGCTGGGGCTTGAACCGCCGCCGCAGCCCGTCGCCCCGCCAAAGCCGCAAGTCGAGCGCAAGCCGCCCGCCGCTCGGATCGAGGTAGAGCCGTTCGCGCCGGGGGAAGAAGCCGAGGCGGAAACGAGCGACGTCAAATCGCGGCGACGAGAAGAACGGCCGCGGCGCGAAGGATCCCGCGGCGATCGATCGGAGCGGCGCAGTCCGCGGCCTGAGCGGCCCCGACGCGACGAGCGCGGCGAAGCGGAATTTGAAGCCGGCGCGCACGCAAGTGCGGCGGGCTTCCGCGCGGAGGAAGCAGAGGAAGAAGCATTCGAATCTTTCGAGGAAGAGGAAATCTTCGATGAGTTCTCCGAAGGCGCCGCCGAAAGCGAAGCCGGAGAGGAGCAAGAAGAGAAAGGCCCTCCGCGCCGCCGCCGCCGCCGACGACGGGGAGGCCGCCGCTCGCGAGAAGGCCGCGGCGCGAAAGCTCGCTCGGAAGGGCCCGAAGCCGGCCCGAACCGCGAAGAGCAGGACGAGATGTTCGATGATCGACTTGACGTCGAGGACGAGTTTCTGGGCGAACGGCTCGAGGAAGATGAAGCAGAAGCGGACGAGAACGAGACGGAACGCGAGCCGGTCGGCGAAGAAGAAGGCGGCGAAGAGCGCCGTCCCCGCCGGCGCCGGCGTCGGCGCGGCGGGCGCCGGCGAGGAGGCCGCGGCGAGGCGGAATCCGGCGAAGGCGCTTCACAGCGCGCGGCTGGCGACGAGGAAGTCGAGGATCACGACGAACTGGCCGGCGAAGCCGAAGGCGAACATGACCGCGAACAGGATGGCGAACTGAAACCGAGTCATCGCAGCATTCCGAACTGGGAAGAAGCAATCGGTTTGATCGTCGCCGGAAATATGGAAGCGCGCAGCAAGAATCCGCACTCGGGTTCCGCCTCGCGCGGAAGAGGTCGCGGGCGCGGCGGACGCCGACGTCCTGCAGGCCAGTAAAGCCGCCGCCCAGACGCATGGCGAGTCCGGTCGTTGTCCCGCGGCAACGGCCGGCGTTGAAGTGCGGCTGGCGCCTGTCGCTGCTTGATCGGGGCCGTTAACCTTAGGGGGACTCTGCCGTGCTGCGCCGTCTGCTTGTATGTGGTTGTCTGCTCGCACTTGTCGGCTGCGGCCCTGCCGCCGCTCCGAGCGGCCAGAACCCGGCCGCCGAGCCCGAGGCTAAAAAATACCGCATCGCGGTCATTCCCAAAGGCACCACGCACGAATTCTGGAAGTCGGTGCACGCCGGCGCCGAACAGGCCGCGCAGGAAGCGGGCAACGTGGAAATCCTCTGGAAGGGGCCGCTGTTGGAGCGCGACCGCGACGAGCAGATCAGCGTCGTCGAGGGCTTCGTCACGCAGCAGGTCGACGGCATCTGCCTGGCGCCGCTGGATTCGCAATCTTTGGTCGCTCCCGTCCGCAATGCCAAAGAAGCCGGTATTCCCACCGTGATCTTCGACAGCGCGCTGGACGATGAATCCGCCACCGTCAGCTACATCGCTACGGACAACTATCGCGGCGGCGAATTGGCGGCGCAGCGTTTAGGCGAAGTTCTGCAGGGCGAGGGAAACGTGATCTTGCTGCGCTACAACGCCGGCAGCGAGAGCACCTATCAGCGAGAAGAAGGATTCCTGGAAGCGCTGGGCAAGCAATACCCGAAAATCAAGGTGCTGTCGTCCGATCAATACGCCGGCACCACTCCCGAGGAAGCCCTGGACGTCGCCCAGCAGATGCTGTTGAAATACCGTGATGAAGTGAACGGCATCTTCGCCGTCTGCGAACCGAACAGCACGGGGGTGCTGCGAGCACTGCAGAACGAAGGCCTGGCCGGGAAGGTGAAATTCGTCGGCTTTGATCCCAATCCGCCTCTCATCGATGCCATGTCCGCAGGCGAAGTCGACGGCATCGTACTGCAGGATCCCATCAAGATGGGCTATCTGGCGGTCAAAACGCTCGTTGACAGCCTGAATGGCAAGCAGGTCGAGAAGCGCATCGCCACGGGCGAATTTGTCGCCACGCCCGAGAATATGAAGCAGGCCGAGATGGACCGACTGCTGCATCCCGAGCAGTTCGACGAATGAACGCCGCTGCGCCGCTGCTCAGAATGGAGGGCATCAGCAAGCGGTTCGGCGCGACGCAAGCCCTGGCGAGCGTCGACCTGGAGGCGGTGCGCGGCGAAGTGCTGGCGCTGATTGGCGAGAACGGCGCGGGCAAGAGCACGCTGATGAAAGTGCTCGCCGGCGCGTTGGTCCCCGACGGCGGTCGGATGGAACTGGCCGGCCGCAGCTATGCCCCCGCCGGTCCCCATCAGGCGCGCCTGGCCGGCGTTGCCATGATCTACCAGGAGTTGACGTTGGCGGGCGATCTGAGCGTCGAAGACAACGTCATGCTCGGCCAGGAACGGCGGCGTTGGGGCTGGATCGCGCGAGGGGAGCAGCGACGGCTGGTGCGCGAAGCGCTAAGCGCATTAGGTCACGCGGACTTGCCGCTCGAGCAGCCGGTGCGGAACCTGTCGGTCGGCATGCAGCAGGTGGTCGAGATCGCCCGGGCCTTGGTGCTCGACGCCAAGCTAATCGTCTTTGACGAACCGACCAGTTCGCTCTCGCAACACGACGCTCAGCGGCTGTTCGAAGCGATCCGGCGCCTGAAGCAGTCGGGCATCGCGATCATCTACATCAGCCACTTTCTGGAAGAGATTCGCGAAATCGCCGATTGTTACGCGGTGTTGCGCGACGGCCGCACCGTAGGCGCCGGGCGCCTGGCGGACGTCAGCCAGCAACAGATCGTCAGCTTGATGGTCGGCCGCGACGTCGACGATTTGTTTCCCGCCGTCCCGCACCAGCCCGGCGAAGAGATCCTGCGAATCGAAGGCCTCAGCGGCCGGCAGACGCCGAACGATATTTCCTTGAGCGTTCGCCGAGGTGAGATCCTGGGCGTGGCGGGGTTGGTCGGGGCGGGCCGCACGGAACTGTTGCGGTGCCTGATGAGTCTTGATCCGGTCCGCCGCGGCCGCGTCCAAATTGCCGGTTTCTTGCCGCGCGCCACGCCGCGAGCCCGCTTGCTGGCAGGCTTGGGAATGGTTTCTGAAGACCGCAAAGGCGAAGGGCTGGCGCAAGGGCTGAGCATTGCCGACAACCTCACGCTCACGCGACTGCGGCTTTACTCGACGCTGGGCTGGCTCAACGAGCGACGGCGGCGGCGCAGCGTCGAAGCCTGGATGTCGCGAATGCGCGTCAAAGCGCGCCACGCCGGCCAAGAGGTGCGAGAGCTCTCCGGAGGAAACCAGCAGAAAGTGGCCCTGGCCCGCGTGCTGCACCAGGAGGCCGAAGTGTTGCTGCTGGACGAGCCGACCCGGGGCATCGATCTCGGCGCCAAGGCCGAAATCTACCGCTTGATCGGCGAAGCCGCCGCGCAGGGGAGAGGCGTGGTCTTCGTCAGTTCTTATCTGCCCGAGTTGCTGGCCGTCTGCGACCGCCTGGCGGTGATGTCGCGAGGCGCTTTGCGAGACGTTCGCCCCGTGCAAGACTGGACGGAAGAGCAAGTCATGGCGGAGGCCGTAGCGGGGGAAACGGATTGAGTTGGGCGAGACGGAGCCACAACTGGCAAACAACGACAGGCTTTACCAACACAAGACCATGAGCCGGGCCCCCGATTCAACGACTTTATCTCCACGCGCTCCTTCCGGATTGGCGGGAATGGTCCTCGCTGCATTGGGCCCGCTATTGGGGCTGGCGGCCGTTATCGCTTTCTTTGCCGTCGCCGATTATTGGCAAGGCGGAGCGAGCTTCTTGACCTTGCGTAATCTGCATGCCACCTCGGTACAAGCCTCGACCGTGGCCGTTGCGGCCCTCGGCATGACAGTTATCATCATTTCCGGCGGCATCGATCTCTCCGCGGGAACCGCATTGGCGCTTTCAGCCACGGTTCTGGCCCATTGTCTGAAGGCAGGCTACTCGCCCGCCATTGCGGTCCTGGCCAGCGTAGGCACGGGCTGTCTGGCGGGTTTTCTGAATGGCGTCCTGATCAGTTCCCAGCGTCTGATTCCTTTCATTGTCACGTTGGGATCAATGACCGCTTACCTGGGCGTCGCCAAGTTCATTGCGCGAGAGACGACGGTTCGCCCTTTGCCAAAACAAGTGCCGGACTGGTTGTCGAGCGACGGACTGGTAACGACTCGGCCGCAGCCCGCCTGGATTATCGAAGGCCTTCTGCCGAATTTCGCCAGCGGGGTCTGGCTGGCATTGGCGCTGGCCGTGTTATTGGCGGTGCTGCTGAGATACACGGTGTTCGGCCGCTATGTGTTCGCCGTCGGCTCGAACGAAGCAACGGCTCGTCTCTGCGGCATTAACGTACCGCTCATGAAGACGTCCATCTACGCACTTTCCGGTTTGTTCGTTGGCATCGCCGGCTTGTACCAATTCGCACGTCTGTCGGTCGGCAACCCTGTTTCGGGCAGCGGGCTGGAACTGCGCGTCATTGCGGCCGTGGTAATCGGCGGCGGCAGCCTCAATGGCGGACGAGGTTCGGTGTTGGGCACGCTGTCGGGAGCGGCCATGATGGCCGCCATCGCCAGCGGGTGCAATCAACTCGGGCTCCGCAATCCGACTCAGGACATCATCATTGGAGTCATTATCGTGGCCGCCGTGGCGCTCGACCAATGGCGCCAACGGAGCCTGGCAGGCTGAAGCGAGACATGACGGATCCTTCCGGTCCCGGCAATCAGGCGCCCGTTTACCGCGAGTTGCTGGAACTGCTGCGCCGTCAGTTTCCCCAGCCGGTTTCCGACCCGATTCACGACGCTTACGTCGTATATTCGGTCCAGCGCGCCCTGGACCGAGTCGACGAGTTAAAAGGCCATGCGCCGATTTTGGGCGTTCCGTGCGAGCCCGATTTCGCCTCGGCCCGCCAGGCGCAAATCGCCGAGAAGCCGCAGCCGCTGGAGCAAGTCATCGCGGCGCTCGTCCGACGGATGGATGGGATGTTCATCTGGGGCCATCCCCAAAGCCAACTGAACGTAATCCCGCCGCCGTCAATCGCCAGCATCATCGGCGTACTATTGGCCTCGGCATACAATCCCAACCTGTGCAGCGACGAAAGCGGGCGAGGCTTTTCCGCCGTCGAAGTGCAGGCCGCCGCCATGGCCGCGCGCCTGGTCGGCTACGATCCGCAAGAATCTTGCGGGGTGTTCACCTTCGGCGGCACCGGGTGCATGTTGTACGCCGTGAAAGTCGGCCTGGAAAAAGCGCAGCCCGGCAGCCAGCAAGCGGGCGTTCGGCCGGGCGCCGTAGTGCTGGCCTCGCAGCAGAGCCATTATTCCGCCTTGAACGTCGCCTCGTGGCTCGGACTCGGGCAGGAACACGTGCTGCTCGTGCCGTGCAATGCAGACAATTCCATTTGCCTCGAGGCGCTGGAGCAAACGGCACGTGCGGCGCTGTCGACCGGAAAGCAGATCGCGGCCATCGTGGCGACGATGGGCTCGACCGACGCGTTCGGACTGGACGATCTGCACGCCATGCACGGCCTACGCGAACAACTGGTCCGCGATTACTCGCTCCCTTACCTGCCCCATCTGCACGCCGACGCCGTGATCGGCTGGGCCTGGGCTGCGTTCAACGATTACGATTTTGAGCACAACACGCTCGGTTTCCGCGACCGAACGCTCAACGCGCTGCAGACGGCTCAGCAGCGTATTCGCGAACTTCCGCTGGCCGATTCGCTGGGGATCGACTTTCACAAGACCGGCTTTGCCCCCTATATCTCTTCGCTCGTGCTGTTTCGCGACCGCGAAGACCTGGGGCGGATCCGCCGTTCGCGAGAGACCATGCCTTACCTCTATCAGGCAGGCGAGCATCATCCGGGCATGTACACGCTGGAAACCAGCCGTGGCGGCGCGGGACCGATGGCGGCCCTGGCCAACCTGCTGCTGTTGGGCAAGCAAGGCCTGCGCACGCTGCTGGGCCACGCCGTCGAGATGGCCGAAGTGTTGCGGGAAGGGCTCGAAGCGCATCCGGAGCTGGCCGTAGCCAACGGCGAGAGCGTCGGCAGCGTGACGCTGTTTCGCGTTTACCCTCGCGGCGCCAGCGCGGCCGAATTGCTGCAGCGGGAGCAGACCGACCCCGGCTTCCAGGCCCAGGTCATGGAACACAACCAGCTTAACCGGCTCGTCTTCCAGCGTCTGCACGCCGACGCTCTGGCCGGCTGCGGCGTATTGCTCTCCATGACCGACTGCTACCGCAAGACAGATCATGGCGCCCCGCTGGCGGCATTGAAGAGTTACGTGCTTTCCCCGTTCAGCGACGAAGGCCCGATGCGCTCCATCATTCCCGCCGTCATCGCGGCGCGCGACAGCGTGCTGAAAGCCTCTCACGGGTGACCGCCCGCCGGGATCATTGTTCGCTGGTCGTCTCATCCAGTCGGCCGTAGCGGGCTAATTGCGGCCAGAGGGTTGCAACCGCCATCACCACCAGGATGGTTCCTGCGCCGCCCGATACGACGGAGAAGACCGGGCCGAACCACGAGGCGACCAGCCCCGATTCGAAGCGGCCGAGCTCGTTCGAGGCGCCGATAAACATCCCATTGACGGCCGAGACGCGGCCCCGCATCTCATCCGGCGTGAGCAACTGCACGAGCGTGTGGCGAATCACCACGCTGACAATGTCGAACGCGCCGGTGAGGAACAACATGGCCAAGGACAGCGCGAACGAGCGGGAAAAGCCGAACACGATCGTGGCGGCCCCGAAGCCGGCGACCATCCACATCAAGATCGGCCCGGCCCGCTGAATCGGAGGGCGATGTGCGAGTACGAACGACGTGAGCAGCGCTCCGATCGCGGGCGCCGCCTGCATCCAACCGAGACCCGTGGGGCCGACCTTCAGGATGTCTTTGGAGTAGGCGGGCAACAGCGCCACGGCGCCGCCGAGCAGCACGGCGAACATGTCGAGCGTCATGGCGCCGAGAATGACCTTATTCCTCCAGACGAATTCGGCGCCGACCAGAAACGTTCGCCAACGCACCGGCTCGCGGGCGGGCGCCTGCCGCGGGCCGCGGATCAGCGCCAGCAGCGCAAAGAAACAGAGGGCGGCCGCCGCATCGACCAGGTACACCGTCGAAGCCCGCTTGAGCCAGGCGATCATGAACCCGCCGGCCGCCGGCCCCAATACCGAAGCCAACTGAAACGCCCCCATGTTCCAGGTCACTGCGGTCGTAAAATGCTCGCGCGGCACGATCGTCGGCAGGAACGACGACTTGGCGGGTTGCAAAAACGCCCGAGCAACGCCGCTGGCCAACAGGCAGGCGTACATCCAGAACACGGCGCCCTGGTAAGCGGAGATGCACGCCAGTCCCACCGAGCAGCAAGCCAGTGAAAAGATGCTGGCCATGATCACCAGCTTGCGATTGACCCGATCCGCGACGTGGCCGGCAGGCAGAATCAGAGCAGCTACCGGCAAGAACTGAACCAACCCGACCAGGCCGAGATCAAGCGGCTCGCGGGTCCGTTCGTAAATCTCCCAGCCAACGGCCACCGTCTGCATTTGCATGCCGAAGATGGCGATCGCATTGCCGGCCAGATACAGCCGGAAATCGGGCAGCCGCAACGCCGCATAAGGGTTGTGCGCCGGCGCCGTCGCCACACGGGCGATTTCGGTCTCCGGTTCCGCAGCTTCCTCGAGCGACATCGCGATATTCTAGCAGCGCGCCGTCGGCTCGCCGAGTTGCCGCGCGGTCGCCCGTCGGACTCGTCAGCGTTCGGCTGCTTCCGCCGGTTCATTCGCGGCATCGAGTCGCAAGTCAAAGGCGCGTCGGGCGGCTTCGGCTTCCTGCAGCCGCTCCAGAATGGCATTGAATTCATCCGCGCATTCGCGCCAGAAATCCCCTTCGCGGAACCGCAACGGACCGATCCGCTCGCCTTGGGCCGCGTCCTGCATGGCCCACCTCAGGCGCATCAGAGGGCCGACCAGCCGGTTTGTCAGCCGCGCCATGTCATAGGCCATCGCCGGCAATAACGCCAACGCCACCACGAAAGCCGGAAGGAACCGCAACCATTGGTGGTCGACCAGCGAGCCGAAGGAGTGGCTCGCCCGGGGCAACAGGCAAACCATCGTCATCGTCATGCCCAAACACAACACGCAAGCCAGCCAGTAGAGTACGGCCCGCAACAAGAAGGCCCGCTGCACTGCGGGCTCGACGACCAGCCGCTTGCGTTTCGCCGGAGACATTGGCGACCTGCGCTGAAAGGAGACGGGAGACGCCCAACACAAATCTAGATCATGCGCCGCCCGGAGGCGCAGCCAGCGGCAAATTTTTTTCGCACTCCGAGGAGCGGCGCCGTTACATTCGGAACCGTCGCGCAGGGGGCCAGTCGTTTACTCGGGATACGCTTGCCGCAGGCGGAACTGCGGATGTTCAGCCAGGAAGGCGGCGACACGCTCCTGGCGCTCAAACGCCGTCGGCAAGAACGCGACGGCTTGCTGCAAGCGATCGTCTGGCTCGGCGCAACTGAATCGCAAGAAACCCGCCCCGGCGGCTCCGAACGACTCGCCCCCCAGGCAGGCCACGCCCAGTTGCTCGTCGGCGGCTTCGAGCAGATACATGGCCAGCCCGTGCGAGCTGATGCCCAGCCGATTACAGATCGGCGCCACGTTGGGAAACAAGTAGAAGGTTGCGCTCGGGTCGAGACAGCGCACGCCCTCAATGCGATTCAATCCGGCGGCCATCAATTCCACCTTACGGTGAAAGAGCTGCATGGTGCGGTCGCGCTCTTCCCGGTCTCGCGTCAGCGCGGCGGCGGCGGCCAACTGGGCCATCGGCGCCACGCACGACAGCGAGGTATTCAAGAGATTACCGAACAACTCCGCCGTTGGTTCGCTGCTGACGGCGAAACCCACTCGCCACCCGCTCATGCTGTACGACTTGCTGAACGTGTAGGCGGCGGCCGCCTGCGGGAGCATGCCCGGCTGTGCCAGGATAGAACAATGCCGCCCCCGCCAGACCATCTGGTCATAAGGCTCGTCGCTGAAGACGGCGAAGTCGCGGCCGCGGACCAGGTCGGCGATGCGCGCCAAGTCCTCTTCCTGCGCTACGCCGCCGGTCGGATTGTGCGGACTGTTGATGAACATCGCCTTGGGCCGCGGATCCTGGGCCAGGAAACGTTCGACGTCTGCCGGATCGGGTCGGAAATCGTTGGCTTGTTTCAAATCAGCCAGCCAGACCCGAGCGCCGCGCCGAGCAATGTTCGGCAAATAGGTGGGGAAATAGGGGCTGAATACCAGCACCCCGTCGCCCGGGTCGAGAAATGCTTCGCAGAACAGCAGCTCGAAGATTTTGGCGCCCGGCCCAATCACAATGTTGGCGGCCGTCACGGAGAGTCCATGCTCGCGATTGACGTAAGCGGCCGCCGCTTCGCGCAGTTCAGGCAGACCGATCGAGGCGCAGTAATGCGACAGGTCTTCGCGGATGGCGGCCACGCCCGCCTCCTTGGCCGACGCGGTGGAGGGAAACGGGCTGTCGCCAATTTCCAGTTCAATGACCTGCTTGCCCTGGGCCTTCAGCCGTTTGGCCGCCGCCAGCACGTTGAAAGCCGTCTCCACTCGCACGTTGCGTGCGAACTCGCTGTAGGTGATCGCCATATCTTTACTTCATTCCAGGGCGTATCGGTCCGCCGGCGCCGGGCCGGCCGCAGCGCG
>DASZUP010000704.1:0-10569 GCA_035547635.1 Pirellulales bacterium | reverse complement strand
GGCGCCGACGGCATTTTGCAGACGAACACGTTCAGCCTGGCCGGGTACTCGTCGGCCGACAAGCCGACCTTGTATTTCAACTACTACCTGGACACTCGCAACTACGACCCTGTCAAGAAGCAGCAGTTGGGCGTGACGCCGGGACAAAGCGACTTCCGCGATGCGGCGCGCGTCTATGGTTCGGCCGACGGCGGCAAGACCTGGCAGTTGTTGGCGACCAACGACGCGACGCAGACGGTTTACGATCCGAACACGAACATTACGGGCCAGCTAGGCGAACTGCCGCAGTTCGCCACGGCTTCCGCCGACGTGCCGGCCACCACGTTGAACGGCCAGCCGGTCATCGATCCGCGGCAGCAGACGCAGCAATTGTTCCAAAGCACCGGTTCGTGGCGCCAGGCGCGCATCGACCTGGGCAATTTTGCCGGCAGCCAGAACATCATGCTGCGGTTCGATTTCCACACTTCGGGCAGTTCCAGCGTCGACTCGTCCTACAATCCGCAATTCGTGCAGGGCGACCAGTACGGAGATCCGACCAAGGCGACTCGCGCCCAGAACTTGCAGCACGAAGGCTTCTACATCGACGACATCATCGTCGGTCTGGCCGAGCGCGGCGAGCAGGTCACGAACAGCCCGGTGAGTCAGACGCAGTTCTTCACCACGCCGCAGAACCCGACCTTCGGCGCGCCCACCGAAACGTTGACGGGTCCCTACCAGTTGCAGATTCGGCCCGGCGAGGCGACGGGCCAGACGATCAACCCCAACAACAGTTCGATCATTCTCAATCCGAACCAGTTCGACGTGAACGACCGGCTGTCTTCGGGCTACACGCTGGTCGCGCCCGAAGGACACTTCAATCAATCGATCACGCAGACGCTGCCGGCCTTCAACGTCGCCACGCAGTCCTACACCGTGCCGTCGCAGACGTTCACCTTCGACAAGCTGCCGACGCCGACGGGCGGCGGCACGCTGACGATCAGCGGCGTCGGCGATCTCGAAGGCATCCTCGAGTATTTGAAGCTCGAAGGGATCGGCGACGTGTCGGTGACGCAGAACGTGTTCTTCAACCAGTCGCAAACCGACAAGGCCTTGCAGGGCCAGTTCATCACCAGCACGCAAATCCATCTGTCGCAAGCTCAGTTGCAGCAATTGCTCGCAGCGGGCGGAGGCAACTCGATTTCGTTCAAGTTGACTCCGCAAGCGCCGGTCGACGGCGCCAATACGGGCAATCTGGACGGCGACAACACGAATCCGGCGGTCAAAGTCAATAGTTTGCTGCAGTTGAATGTGACGCTCGATTACGCCTCGGCGCCGTACGACGGACAGACGTTTACGATCAGCGACGGAGTGAACCAGGCGGTGTTCGAACTCGACAGCAACAATGCGCTGGTCAATCCCAGCGATATCCGCGTCGCGTTCGATCCCACGTTCACCGCCGCGCAGTTGGCCCAGGCGATGGCCGCGGCGATCAATCAGCAGACGCAGCTCAAGGTCAAGGCCAGCACTGCCGACGCCCGGAACAACAACCCAGCGCCCAACACCAACGACACGAGCGACCGCGTCAACTTGTTCGGCGCCGCTTGGGTGCAGGTCGGCATGCCGCAAGTCACGGTCAGCGGTCCGGGTTCTGCAACCTCGGCGCCGAACACGATCGCCAACGCCTATCCCACAACGCTCAATTCGGCCGCCTCCAACGGAAATCGCGCCTTCAACGGTTACGGCGTGCTCGGCAATGCCGCGGGCACATCGAGCATCAGCAACCCGCGAGACGTGAACTTGTTCAAGGTCCGCTTGAACCAAGGCGACGCCGTGACGGTGCAGCTCAATTCCGGCAGCATCTTGTCTTCGTTGTTGCCGTACTTGCGGATTTTCGACGCGGCCGGCAACGAGGTAGGAAACGCAAATACGCTGACGCAATTGCCGACGCTGCCCACGGGCAGCGGTTATCCGGCGAATGCCTTCGTTTCGCCCGATCCGTACTACACGTTCACCGCGCCCAGTTCAGGATTCTATTACATCGGCGTGAGCGGGGCCGGCAATTTGCTCTACGATCCGACGAAGCCGCCGCCGGCGTGGACCGCCACGACGCCGAATCCGGCGGGCAGCACAGGCTACTATCAGATCCATATCAGCGTCGGCTCGGTCAACGTGCGCGGCGTCGTGCCGCCGAGCGGGACCTCGTTCTCGCCATTTGCAGTCTCGTTCTTCCCGCCCAATTTCAATCCCGGTCAGCCGGTCAACCAAGGCACGTTGTCTTACCAAGGTCAGTTGCAGTTGCCGGTGAACCCAGGCGATCCGAGTCTCGGCGATGATGGCACGATCCGCGTGCTGAAGTACGATTACACCGGCGATGCGCAAGTCGTGGCGCCGCAAGGCTCGCTGATTCTGGAAAGCAACCAGATCAACAATTCGGTCAACGCCGGCATTCTGATCAGCGCCGCTCCGCGCGAAGGCAAGGTTGGACAAGCGAATTCGAACCTGCCGCACCAAGGGGGCGTGGTCAATACGCCGGTCCTGAATACCTCGCGCCTCGTGCCGGGCGTGGTCGTCGAGAACAACCTGATCACGAGTTTCGGCAATGCGGGCATCCAATTCAGCGGCGACTCGGATCCGTCCGGCGACCCGCTGGCGGCGGTTCCCTTCGGAAGGTTGATCAACAATACGATCTACGGCGGCTTACAAGCCAGCGGCAAGGTCGGCATTCAGGTGAGCGACAACGCCAGCCCGACGATCGTCAACAACATCGTGGCGAACACTCAGCTCGGGATTTCGATCGACGCTTCGTCGCTGGCTCTCCCCAGCCCGCCGGTGCT
Organism: Pirellulales bacterium; assembly: GCA_035547635.1. Lineage (GTDB taxonomy): Bacteria > Planctomycetota > Planctomycetia > Pirellulales > JAICIG01 > JAICIG01. Next base: position 7,756 of record DASZUP010000704.1, on the reverse strand, counting down.
CGGCGCCAATTTGTTCCAAGGCAATGTGAAGAACACCAACCTCGGCAACCCGGCGCAATTCCCCAACGGCGATCCGGGCAGCAACGGCATCGTGCTCACCTCGAGTCAGCCGCTGTTCACCAACCCAGGCTTGGGCAACTTCTATTTGAAGGAGTTCTCGCCCGCAATCGATAGCTCGCTCGACTCGTTGGTCGATCGGCCGCAAATGACCGCGGTGACCGGCCCGCTGGGCATTTCGCCCTCGCCGATTTTGGCGCCAAGTACGGACGTTAATGGCCAACAGCGAGTTGACGATCCGTTCGTGGCTTCGCCGCCGGGCTTGGGTTCGAACGTGTTCAAGGACCGCGGCGCCGTGGAACGCGCCGACTTATCGGGACCGCTGGCCGGTTTGCTCGACCCCGCCGACAACAACGTCCAAGATCAAGATCCGCGAGTGAACATCGTCCATCCGGTGGGCGACTTGCTCAACGAATTCCAGATTCAACTGAACGACGGCGTCGGTTCGGGCATCGACAATTCCACCGTGACTGCGGACCGCGTCTCGGTGCGGCGCAACGGCGTGCTGCTAACGCCGGGCGTCGATTACGCCTTCGTGTACGATAACAACAACCACATCATTCGCTTGATCGCGGCGTCGGGCGTATGGCAAAACGGGTTCATTTACGATATTGCCATCGACAACGGCGTCCACTTCGACCCGCAAGCCGCCAATTCGAGCGGCACTTCGCTGGGCATCAAAGACCTGGCCGGCAACTTCCTGCAGGCCAACGCTCCGAACGGCTTCACGACGTTCCAATTGATTCTGGACAGCGTGCCGAACGATCCCCCGGCCGTGACGCTGCCGTTGACGGCCCAGTCGGTCGCCGAGAACTCGCCGGGCAGCCCGTACAGTCCGGCGGCGCCCAGCTCGCTTGGCTTCAGCATCGCCGGTTCCAACGCCGTCACCATCTACGACGTCGACGCCAACGGCGGCGTCGAACAATTGACGATTTCGACCGCGCAAGGCACGCTGGCCATTGGCGGCTCGCTGCCGGGCATCAACATCCTGAACTCGAGCAACGGCACGAGCAATCTGGTTTTCCAGGGCACGGTCGACGCTCTGAATGCCGCGCTCAACACGTTGGTTTACACGCCCACGCCGTACTTCAACGGGCAGGCCGTGATTCAGATCGTGGCCAACGACCTCGGCAACTCGCCTTCGCCGGCGAAACAGACGACCGTCTTCATTCCGGTGACCGTAACTCCGGTCAACAACGCGCCGGTTGTCACCATGCCGACTTCGCAGTCCGTGACGGAGGACAATTCGCTGGTGTTCTCCAACGCGGGCGGGAACCCAATCTCGGTGTTCGACGTCGACGTGCAAGGCGCCGACTTGAGCAATCCGAACTACCTCTACACCGAGGAAGTGCGGCTCGACAACCTGCCGACGATCGCCGGAAATAACAACCTGCCGCAACTCGTGTTGGGAACGACGGCGGGAATCACCTTCCTGTCGCCGCCGGGCGGCGGGGCCGTGACGGCCAACGGTTCGACCGACATTTGGTTCCGCGGCACGCTCTCGGCGATTAACACCGCGCTCGACGGGCTGAAGTTCATTCCCCCGGCCGAAGATTCGACGGCCGAGCCCGGACAGTACCCGAATCCCTTTACGTTGACGCTGGTTACGAACGACAACGGCAACATCGGCGCCGGCGTCCCGCAAACGGTGACGACGAGCGTTTCGATTACGGTCAATCCGGAGAACGACGCGCCGATTCTCGACAACAGTCAAGTGATGACCCTCACGCCGCTCACCGAGAGCTTGACGGCGCAAACCCCCGCCCAAGTTTCAGCGGCGATTTCGGCGGCCGGCGGCAGCAACACGGTGGCCTCGATCCTTGCCACCGGGGCCAACGGCGCGCCGATCACGATCAATACCGTGACCGTTGGCGGCCAAATTGGCATCGCCATCACCGACGCAACCGAGACCGATCCGACCCGCGGCACGTGGTACTACTCGACCGATGCCGGCGTCACCTGGAAATCATTCGGCGCCGCGGGCAGCGACTTTGGCGTCGTGTCGCTGACCCACGCGTTGCTGTTACGCGCGACCGATCGGGTCGAGTACGTCGCAGCGGCGAACTTCAACACCAACGGCACGTTGGCCCCGGCGCCGACATTGACGTTCGCGGCGTGGGATCAGACGACAGCCGTAGAACCGGTCCAATTGCAAATCCTGCCGTTGGCCCCCGGTTCGGCCGCCGACCTGGTCCTGATCGGCCAAGGCGCCAGCACGCCGTTCAGCACGACCAGCGGAACGGCGACGCTCTCGATCAGTGCGGTCGACAGTCCGCCGCACATTACCCTTCCGTCGGGCTCGTTCGTCACGAACGAACTGGTTCCGATTTCGTTCAGCGGGGCCAACGCGCCCGTCGTGTCGGACCCCGACATCAACGAAGGGAACCTGGCGAACGTCGGACAAGTCAGCCTGACAATTTCCGTGAACCCCGCGCAAGGCACAGTGTCGTTGGGCCCCACCGTGCCGGGCACGGTGCAGATCACCAACGGCGGCAATGGACAAAGCAGCATTACCATCCAAGGTCTGTTGGCCGACATCAACACGGCAATCAACGGCCTGAAGTTCACCCCCGCGGTCTTCTTTGCCAGCCAAGCGACCGTCACGCTCGTAGTCAACGATTTGGGGAACTTCGGCGCCTTGCCGTCGGGTTATCCGAGCGCGAACGGCGGATTGACCGATACCAAGTCGTTGATCGTCAACGTGGCGCCCGTGCACTTCGCGCCGGTGCTCAATAGCAACAACGGCGCTCCGCACTTCGCCTCGGTCGTGCAGAACACTCCGCCGGCGAACAATGCGGGCAGTTCGGTGGGCGCCATGCTGCTAACCGGCGGATCGATCGTTTCCGACGTGGATCCGACGGGTTCGTTCTTGGCGATCGACGCCGACGCGGGCGCCAAACAGGGCATCGCCGTGACGGGGCTGACGACCAACAACGGCGGGACCTGGTACTATTCCACCAACGGCGGTGCGAGCTTTACGCAGTTCACCGCGGTCTCGGCTTCGAACGCCGTCGTCCTGCGCTCGACCGATCTGATTCGCTTCCTGCCCAACCAGAATTTCACCGGCAATGTCACCCTAACGTTCCAGGCCTGGGACCAGACCGACCAGATCGCCCCTGGAAGCCGAGTGAACTTGACGGCGACCGGCGCCACCGGCGGAAAAACGGCCTACAGCACCGCCAGCGCCACCGCCTCGCTCAGTGTCACGCCGGTCCCGTTGGCGCCTTCGTTCCACTTGATCAGCACCACGACGCTGGAAAACAACACGGTCGTCGCCAGCGGCGGAAGCCCCGGCGGCAGCAACCCGAATCTCATCTCCGTGCCAGGCTTCGCCTTCGGCATCTCGAACGGCTCGGGCGGCACGGGTCCCACGACGTTCACCGTCGTCGATTACAACAACGATCCGATTCCCTTCGGCGGGTTGTTCTTGGTCCCGCCGTCGATCGATTCCAACGGGACCTTGACCTACCAGCTCAATCCGGACGTGTTCGGCGTGGCGACGCTGAAAGTCACGGCCAGCAACGGTTCGGCGACTTCCGCCGCGCAGCAGACGACCATCACCGTCACGGCCATCGACGATCCGCCGACGTTGGATCCCATTTCGAGCCGCACGGTGTTGGACAATTCGGGCCAGAACTCCGTTTCGCTGACCGGAATCGCCGCAGGGCTCAACGAGTCGCAAGTCATGACGATTACCGCGGTCTCGAGCGACCCGAGCATTATTCCGAATCCGACCATCAGCTACTCCAGCCCGAACGCCAACGGGTTGCTGTTCTTCACCCCGATCGTCGGCAAAGCCGGAACTGTGACCATCACCGTAACGGTGACCGACAACGGCAACATTGCTTCGGGCGGCGTGAATTCGTTCCAGCAAACGTTCAACGTGACCGTGCAGAGCACGTCGCCCGTGGCGACAGGCGATACGGTCAGCGTGAATGAGGGCAGCCAGACGACCATTACGCTCAGCGGCGTCAACGGAGTCGGCAACAGCGGCACGCTATCGGCGACCATTACGACCTTGCCGACGGGCGGCACGTTGTACCAGACTTCCGACGGTTTCACTCGCGGCGCGGCGATCACGGCGGTTCCGACCGCGGTCACGAACCCCAACAACCAGGTGATCTACGTGCCCAATGCCGGCCAGTTCGGCAGCCCCTACGACCATTTCGACTTCGTCGTCGGCAATGGCACGCAGACTTCGTCGCCGGCCACCGAAACGATCAACGTGGTTCAGGTCAATCAGGCGCCGACGTTCACGGTCGGACCGAACATTCACCTGGCGACCGGCACGACGACGGCCCAGGTCGTCTCGGGTTGGGCGAAGAATATCTCGCCGGGCGCGGCGAACGAATCCGCTCAAACGCTCCAGTTCATCGTCATCGGCGATACGAATGCCGGCTTGTTCAGCACGTTGCCGGCCGTCGATCCGATTACCGGCAATCTGACCTTCCGGCTGGCCGCCAATGCCAGCGGATCGGCCACCGTCACGCTGGTGCTGAAAGACAACGGGGGCACGGCCAACGGCGGTCAGGACACGTCGGCGCCGAAAACTTTCACGATCTCGGCCAGCGCCGCCCCGACGGCGAACCCCGAGACCTATATCGTCAATGACAGCGGCGTCAGCTCGGCGACCGCGGCGGCGGGCGTGCTCGCCAACGACGCCGATCCGAACGTCGGCGGCGTGATGACGGCGTTGCTCGTCTCGGGACCGACGCACGGCCGCGTGACGCTGAACGCCGACGGTTCGTTCAGCTACACGCCGGGCGCCGGCTTCCAAGGACTCGATCGCTTCAGCTATCGAGCCGCCGACGCTGGATTGAGCAGCAGCCCGACGACCGTCACGATCTGGTCGCACGAGGCCTCGATCGTCAACAAGTTCTACCAGCAGGTCTTGAACCGGGCGCCCGACGATTCCGGCTTGCAATACTGGGCCACTCAATTGCACAACGGCGCCCAGCCGGGCGCGATCGCGCAAGGAATCTTCGAGAGCAACGAACGGCTGAACCCGATCATCAGCCAGTACTACCAACAGTTCTTGCTGCGTCCGGCCGACGCCCAAGGGCTGGCCTACTGGCGAGACCAGGTGTGGAAGGTCTACGGCGGACCGGAACAGGTCATCGCCGGCATGATCAGCTCGCCCGAATTTTTCCAGTCGGCGGGCGGCACCAACACCGGCTGGGTGACCCAACTGTACCAACGTCTACTAAACCGAACGCCCGACACGCTAGGCTTGCAGTACTGGGTCAACTTGCTCAATCAGAACCAGGCGACGCAGAAGCAAGTCGTGCTCGGTTTCGTGAGCAGCGACGAGTACTACACGAACCTGATCGATGGGTTCTACCAGCAGTACCTGCAGCGGGCGCCGTCGGCCGCCGAGCTGTCGCTGTACTTGTCGCAGTTCCGCTCAGGCGCCAGCCAGCGAAGCGTGCAGATCAGCATTATCAACCAGCCCGAGTATCTGAATAACCCGCCCGCGCCGGCGAGCGGTTCGGTCATCCGGCTGTTTTATTAAGCAACAGGAGAAGCGGGGTTCGCTTTTTTCTTGACTTAGATGTAGCGCGAGATTTAATAGAAACTTAGGCTCGTCCGAGCTGGGAAATTTTGCCGGCGTCCGCCTCGGACGTTCGGCAACGGGATCGTGGCGTCAGGATGGGGTTCTCGTCGGAGTTGCCGTCATCCGGCGTCGAGTCCACGGGCTGTGTGCAATCGGGATTTCGTCGGCGACGCCGAGTCTGATTCGTAAACGGCGCCGTCGCCAACGAAGTCTGCCGGTCAACGACACAGCCGATCTTGCCTCTTGCATTGGTGCAGCGCTCGCGGTGCGCGCCGGGTTCGCCGCATCCAAGAGACAGGAGAGAACGCGGGGGCTGAAAAACGACAGAGGGGCCGACTTTTCACTTTACCTGGCCAGATAAAGTGGAAAGTATAGGATGTTTGCGTATTGCAATTAGAATGGCAGAGACAGAAAACTAAGGGGTTCTGCCGAACCTGTTCCGTGGCCGTCTGGTAGGAACAGGCTTCCACCTAGGAGAAGAATTCATGGGGATGTGGCGTTCGCTTCACCCTTTCCATTCATCCACGCCGAAACCCAACCGACGCCGTAGCGTCAAGCAATCGAACCGACGTCGCGCGCAACAGCGCCGCAGCGCCGGTTTGTCGCGCGCTACGCGGCGAGAGATGCAGCTCGAACGCTTCGAAGAGCGGTTGCTGCTCACGGCAGGTCCTCAGTTGTTGTCGATCTTGACCAACAACAACGACGTCGTCTTCGCATCGAACGTGGCGACGCAGCCGCTGGCCTCCGCGCCGCGCGAACTCGACCTGCTCTTCAACGAAGGGCAAGTCATCGATCCCTCGACGCTCGCCGGCATTCAGATCGTGCGCGCTGGCGTCGACCACACGCTGAATACGGCCGACGACGTGCCGATTCAGCCGGGCTACATCGGCATTGGTTCGATTCCCAACCAGGTCGTGGTCCGGTTTGCTTCCACGCTTCCCGACGATCTCTATCAAATCACGATCCTGGGCGCCGGTCCCGATGCGCTGACCAATAGCAGCGATCCGCCGACTCCGTTCTCCAGCGGCAATCCGTCGCAAGCCAACGAGCAAATCGACTTCCAGGTCGATACGTCGCCGCGGGTGCTTTCCGTCGTGCCGGAGCCGGTCACGCGCAATTCCGATGGCAGCCTATCGCAGGCGGCGGACACGATCGACGTCTATTTCAACAAGCCGATCCAGCCGCTGCCGCAGACGGTCAACCAGCTCGACCCGCACTTGTTCCAACTGGTCGCCACGCAGAATACGGCCGATCCGAGCGATGATCTGGTCTTCACGCCGACGACCGTCAGCTTCAACCTGGCGACGAACATGGCGCAGCTCACGTTCGCGGCGCCGATCAGTTCTTTGGGCACGGGTTCGTTCCGCTTGCGGATCGGCGACAACCAGGCGGTCGCCACCGGCAGCAATGCAACGCCGGTCACGGTTCCGCTCACGGTCGGCTCGGCCGGGTCGACCTTCGGCGATCCGAACACGCTGACGCAAGACCCCGGGCCTTACCAGGTTGGCAACTTGAATGCGACCTCGCATCAGTTGCTCACCGGCGGCTTCATCGGCCCCGTCAGCGGTTTGCCCGCGACGGCGACGCCTGGAGGCAACGTGGGGCCGGGCCTGAGCGGAATTCCGATCGACAACCACGTCGATCCCAATGCTCAGCAGCCCAGCGGGCAGACGCATTATCTGCCGACGATCACCTACAATTTCCCCAACATCTACGGCAGCGTGCCGGGCAATCCGCAACTGCATAATGTGATTACGCCGGCCCAACAGCAGTTGGCGCGGGAGATTTTCTCGCTTTACGGCTATTACTACGGCGTGCAGTTCCAGGAAGTCAGCAGCACGACGATGGGCGATGCCGAATTGGGAATCGTCACCGGCGTGGTGCAGGCGCTCAATCAGTCGGCGCCCGTCGGCTTGACCGGCATTGCTCAGGCCCCCGCCACGCCGTTCCCGGTCTTGCCAGACGCCTCGCGCGCAGAAGCCTTGGCCGTGATGAACGCGGGCATCTTCAACACGGAAAGCCAATACGGCGGACCGTGGTTCATGGAGGCCATGCGCCAGATCGGCATTCTGCTGGGCTTGACGAACGTCAACGACGCTCCGCCCGGAACGGTCATGGGCGCCTCGGGCGCCGCGGCGGAGCCGG